>JAUNQL010000003.1:0-5968 GCA_030536195.1 Clostridia bacterium
CCTTTAATATTTATTAGGTTACAAAGGAGGCGTATTTATGGCCTACGAAAATCTCTATTTACCAGAGCAAACAACCATAGGCGGACGCTATCTTATTGGCAATGTTATCAGTGCCAATGGTGATGGCGTTACTTATATGGCTTTTGATACAGAACGCAAATCAACTGTAGAAATCAGAGAGTTCTTGCCTGATACAATTTGCATTCGCAAAGAGGGTTCCCCTCACCTCCTTATCAAACAGGATAAGAAGGTTTTCTTTGAAACATGCCTCAATTCTTTCCTTGATATGTGGCGCAAGCTCGCGCGTATGCGTGGCCTTTCAGCCCTCATCCTGGTTATCGATATAATTGAGGAAAACAACACAGCATACGCCGTATGCGAGCATATGGAAGGCACTGTCACACTCCGTGACTACCTCCTTTCAGCAAACGAGGGATACATAACTTGGGAGGAAGCAAGGATTCTCTTCATGCCAGTCCTCTCCACCCTATCCACGCTTCACTCTGCTGGCATCATCCACCGTGGTATTTCACCAAACACACTTCTTGTTGGTCCTGATAACAAGATCCGTATCGGTGGTTTCAGCATCCCAGAGTGCCGCAATGTAAACACAGGCATAGCTGCTGAAATCTTCGCTGGCTATGCTCCTGTTGAGCAGTTCGGTGTCAAGGCACCATCTGGTCCTTGGACTGACATCTATGCATTCGCCGCTGTCCTCTATCGCTCACTCATCGGTACAACACCAATCGACTCAACCGAGCGTATGACAAACGATCGCATGATGATTCCAGCAAAGTTTGCTGAACAGATTCCAGCTTATGTAATCAACGCGCTTATCAACGCATTACAGATAATGCCAGAGGATCGTACCAAGACTGTTGAACAGTTCAGGGAGGAGCTCTCCGCTTCCCCTACAGCAGCAATCGCTGCTGACTACGAGCCAGAGCCTGTCTCTGCTCCAGTTACAAACGCCGAGCCTTTGACTGTATCAACTCCAAGCGCTCCAGCAAAGCAAAAGAAGTCAGCTGAGCAGGTTAAAAAGGATAACCTAAACCTCGCTCTCAAGGCAGGCGGAATTGCCGCTGGCGCTGTACTTCTCATCTTCATCATCCTCTGCCTTACAGTCCTTCGTGGACACTTCGGCAGTGGTGGCGGTGAGGACACCAGTGAGGGTCCAACACTCAACCCAGACGTTACCGTATCTGTACCAACATTTACAGGTCGTACATACGCTAGCATCAGTTCACAGAAGTCCTACTTCACCGATTTCACAATTGTTAAGAAAGAGGAATACAGCAAGGACGTCAACAGAGGCTACGTAATCTCACAGTCAATCGAGGCTGGCAAAGAGGTTCCACAGGGTACCGAAATCGAGATTGTCGTTTCAATAGGTGTCGAACAGATTGAAATGATTGACGTCTCTGGCAAGACCTTCGATGAGGCCAAGGCAATGCTTGAAGCTGCCGGCTTCGAGAACGTCGGCAAGGTAACTAAGACCAATGATGGTTCCCACACAAGCAACACAGTTGAGGGCAGCCGTCAGACAGTTGGCGAACTCTACGACAAGACAGAGAAGATTACATTGATTGTATTCTCTGAGGCCGAAACAACAACAGCCGCTCCAGAGGAGGGCTAAGAGAAAAAATTAAGGGAAGAGCTCATCGCTCTTCCCTTTTATTTTTTATAATTTTTCTTTAATTCTGTCCTTAACCTTTTCGCGTAGCTCTTTTCTATTCTTGTCGCGTTCAGCTTCACGCTCATCAACAAGTTCAAAGAAATCCTTCTTAACCTGACGCTTGATGTCATCACGTGTTACCTCACGCTCGTTCATAGAAACGTAGTCGCGACGCTCGCAGATATTCATGTATGCTGGACGGATAATCTTGCCAGCATTGATAAGTTCCTCAAGTCTGTGTGCACTCCAACCAGTGATACGTGCACAGGCAAAGAGTGGAGTAAAGAGTTGCACTGGGAGCCCAAGCATCTCATAAACAAAGCCTGAGTAGAAGTCGATATTTGCACAGATATTCTTATACATATGGCGCTTGCTTGCGATAACGTCCGGTGCGAGGCGTGCTACGCGCTCACGGAGTTCGTACTCATCCATACGGCCCTTTTCCTCAGCGAGGTCACGTACAGCTGTCTTGAGCATCTGGGCACGTGGGTCAGACTTGGTATAGATAGCATGACCTATGCCATAGATGAGGCCAGAGTTATCAAATGCTTCCTTATTTAAAATCTTGTGAAGGTAAGCAGCGATTTCCTCATCGTCAGTCCAATCCTTGACATTTGCTTTGATATCCTCAAACATCTGGATATTCTTGATGTTGGCACCGCCGTGCTTTGGTCCCTTAAGTGAACCAAGCGCTGCTGCGATTGCAGAATATGTGTCAGTGCCAGAAGATGTAACAACGTGAGTTGTAAATGTAGAGTTGTTACCACCACCGTGCTCGGCATGGAGTACCAATGCTACGTCAAGAGCCCTTGCCTCAGCCTTGGTAAACTGGCTGTCTGCACGAAGCATATGAAGGATGTTCTCGGCAGCAGAGTACTCTGCTTTTGGTGCGTGGATAAAGAACGAATCACCGTCATGGTAATACTTATAGGTCTGATATCCGTATACAGCAAGCTGTGGGAAAAGCGCAATAAGTTCAAGGGATTGACGAAGAACATTGTCAATTGATGTATCGTCATCCCTCTGGTCATAGGAATAAAGCGTAAGAACTGAACGTGCAAGTGTATTCATCATGTCACGTGAAGGCGCTTTCATGATGATGTCACGAACAAAGTTCGTTGGAAGAGCCCTATACTTGGCGAGTATGTCCTTAAACTCAGCAAACTGCTGAACATTAGGAAGCTCTCCGAAAAGAAGAAGGTATGTTGCCTCCTCAAAGGCAAAGTTATCATCAGGCGAATGGCCTTTGATAATATCTTGGATATCGTATCCACGATAACGCAAGATACCGTCTACTTCGTGCTCCTCACCGTTTTCATCCTTTTGGCGACCCCATACTTCTGAAATTTCAGTGAGGCCTGTAAGCACACCGTGTCCGTCGAGGTCACGAAGTCCACGCTTTACATCATATTTAGCGTACAATGAAGTGTCTATTGTACTATGTTCAAGTGTGAGCTTTGACAGATCAGTAATCTGATCTGTTACAACCGAATATTGATCAGCGAATTGCAATGTGCTATCTCCTTAAAATTATTCTAAGTTACAGATGACCTTCATGAGGTCGAAGATTTCATTTCTGTACTTGTCAGGGCGAACAAAGAGGCCCATAAATGAGAAATGATTACGAGATTCAACAGGCATCTGATACCAAATACCAGGCTGACATCTGCTGATATCTTTAAATGCTGATGCTTCCTCATTGATAGGTGGCATCTGAGCATTTGTATTTACAAGACCATCGTTATCCTGGTCACGCTTTGTAATAATTGGGAACTCTGGGAGGTAGTTTTCAAAAGTAGAAATAAGAACTGTTGTTGGCAATGTAAGGCCAGCTGAAAGCTTTGGCAAAGTTACTTTGTCCATCAAGTTGCTTGTTACCTCTCCTGAAAGAGAGAAGTAATAGATGTTGTTGAATGTACCGAGCTTGCTGTTGAGCTTCTGCATGCCCCAAGGGCCCATGTCATAGAAGATGTTGTCCTCTTTTGAAAGGTATGAATCAATAGCGTTCTCGTCGAACTTAACCTTGCTCTTGCCATCCACCTCTTCAAGATGAGCACTTAAGTTGTGCTGTGAAACTGAGATGCCACGACCCTGCTCGTATGGATCAACATAGCCCTTAAACTTAAGTGCTACGTCAGCAACTGTTGCTGCCTTAGCAAGTACCTTCTTAGCACCAGGGAAACGTCCCTCAAGTGCCTCAGCAGTTGAAATGCCGTCGTTGATGCCAGCGATAGTTACAAGTGCATGAATCTTATTATAGAAACCACCCTTAAACAAATCTGAAAGTTCATTTGAAGGTGTTGCTGATGTCTCCTCAGCAGAACCATTATTTAAAAGTTCGATGAAAAGGCGTGCAACAGGTGCGCCAAAGCCATGAGCGATAAGAGTAATCTTGTCCCAAGACTCTATCATTGGCTTTTTATATGTCTTGCCATAGCGAGCGTGTCCATACTTCTCGCTATGAGCCTTACCATAGTCAACTGTGCCACCAACTATCTGAGCATAGAGTTCACATGTCCTATCCCAAACACTTGAGAGAAGTTCAAAAGTTGCTGTATGGCAATCCATACCCATGTCCTTGATTACCTTCTCATAGCTTGTTGATGTAAGGCCAAAATATGGCACTACTTTGTGCACTAAAGTTTCTTCACCATAACCTATAACACCAGGAACCAAAATCACTGGATATAAGTTCTTGTGCTCAAACATTTTATTACCTCCCCAGGTAAGATGTGCTTATATATAACATATAGTTACTAAAAATAGTACAGAATATAATACCATTTAAATGGCTTTGAGTCAAACCCTTTCGCCAATAACGAAATCATCTGCTACCTCTGTTACAGTAACAGATACAATCTCGTTGCCAAGTGGCGTGTCAGATTTGAACTTAACCGGTGTGTAGTTCTCGGTATAGCCACTGACAAAACCGTCCTCATAAGTCTCACAGAGTACGTTTACAGTACGTCCAACCTGCTTTGATAGGAAGTCATGGCGAAGTTCATTCGCAAGCTCTATTGCCCTATGAGTGCGCTCATTTTGAACGTCTGGCGCAACCTTTGGCTCGATTGCCAAAGCCCTAGTGCCAGGGCGTTCTGAATAAGGGAAGACGTGGATTTTTTCAAAGCCGACGCGGCGCGCAAAGTCGAGGGACTGATTAAAGTCCTCGTCAGTCTCGCCCGCGAAACCAACCATCAAATCGGTAGTGATGGTTGCGTCCGAAAAGGCACTGCGCAATTTATTGCAGAGTGCGAGGTATTCCTCGCTCGTGTAGTGCCTGTTCATGTCGCGCAATGTCTTGTCGCATCCGCTCTGGAGCGACATGTGAAATTGCGGGCAGAAATTCTCGAGTTTTGAAAGGCGCTCTATCGCCTCATCGCTGATATTGTCATACTCAAGCGAGCCGATGCGAACTCGCTCAAAGCCCTTTTGACAGGCGAGTTCAATAGGATCGACAAACGTCCTGCCTATGTCAAGTCCATAGCAACAGAAATTGATGCCGACAAGGACTACCTCCTTGTATCCAGCATCGCGTATTTTATCGAGTTCAACGCTCAAGTTCTCAAGACTCCTTGACCTTGAACGTCCACGCGATGTTGGGATAATACAGTAGGAGCAAAATCTGTCGCATCCATCCTGAATCTTGATAAAAGCACGCGTACGGCCTTTGAAGTTCTCTACTTCAAACTCCTCAAAGGCGTCGCCCTTTTTATGCTCTGGTATATCAATAACCTGAGCATCATCAGCATCATCAAACTTTTTCAAAGCATAATCAAGGATCAGCTTATGATCCTTATTACCAGTGATAATGTCCGCCTCTATGAGCTTTGCTGCATTGTCTGGGTACGCCTGTGGCATACAGCCACAGAGGATGACAAGAGCAGACGGATTATTGCGCTTGAAGCGGCGCACTGCCTGTCTTGTCTTCTGATCAGAGTTTGCAGTTACTGTGCACGAATTGACAATAATAACCTGGGCCTTTGCGGGATCATCCACAATGCCGAATCCGGCATCGGAAAAGAGTTCCGCCAAGGCCTCTGTTTCATACTGATTTACTTTGCAGCCGAGTGTGTATAGATAAACGTTTTTCATATCATTATTACTTCGTCAGTAAGCTCCGTTCCACAAGGTAAAATTCTAGGTGTAGCCAAGTTGTAAAGGTTTGTTGCTTTACACTCTAGTTCAAATACGTGTTTTGCATAGTCAGAAAGCTCGTAGGTCTGGGAAGATTTCATAATTATAGGCAGTGATGCATTGTCCTTTGCAGCCTTTAATACTTCTCGTCCCCTATCA
>JAUNQL010000003.1:5978-6872 GCA_030536195.1 Clostridia bacterium
ACTCTGATGTATGGCACTTTGTGAAGTGCGTCAGATGGTGAAATACCAAGATAGAGTGAGGTTACAATTCTCCTAATTCTGGAGTGAGTGTAACGCTTGGTTTTAACTATTGAGTAAAGTTCCTCAAGTGAGGTCGCACTCATTATAGCATTATAGATTCTGTTTTCCAGTCCCTCAGAGATATCTGGGGCCTCTTTTATATCCTCTGCTGTGAGCATGCGTAGCCTTGAAAGGATTGCGCGCTCACTGTCATCGATAGTAACAGGCGCACGTCCTACCTTGACGAGGCGCTTAAACTCGTCAACAGATGACTGTGGCATATATTCAAATGCGGTCTCATCGCCACGCTCAAGCATGATCCTAAGCGCTGATGCGCTGCTAAACTCACCATTTTCCTTAAGTGAGTCGTGAGCCGCACCTTGGCGCTCAATAGGCATAATATCAAAGTTTGCGCCAACAGAGCGCATTGCCTTTAAGTACTCAACCGCAAGGATATTGTTAGGCTGCTTGATTACATCAGCAATCTCAGAGCCATAGAGCTCAAGCACTGCTGCCTCACGTGCAGCGGCATAAGTGATACCCTCATCAAGTTTGTCCTTGATAAGCTCATGAACCTTGATGTCACAGACAGCGTCAGCCGCCTTGATTAAAAGGTCCTTGTCCGCTGTCTCGCAGCCGAAGGCAAGCGTGTCAACGCAGCCAAGGCCGAGCAGTGTGGACACGCCACCGCGTGCGAAGAGTTCCGCTGTTGAAACGGCCCATGGAACTGGTAATTCTATTACCAGATCAACGCCGTCCAAAAGCGCTGCTCGCGCACGGGCACGCTTGTCCATTATTGCAACGCTGCCGCGTTGCACAAAGTTGCCGCTCATGACCGCAACGATGTGTGTTGCG
>JAUNQL010000003.1:6882-23987 GCA_030536195.1 Clostridia bacterium
ACTACTTTCACCACTATCACCTCTTCATATATTGTAAAGCAAAAGATGATTGACCGCAACTTTTCTTTAATATATAATACCAAAGGAATAGTTCATAAAACATTCATAAAAGAGGTTAAATTTAATGAAGATTTTAGTCGTAAACTGTGGTAGTTCTTCACTCAAGTATCAGCTCATTGATATGGACGGTGAACAGCTCATCGCAAAAGGTCTTTGCGAGCGAATCGGAGTGGACGGCCATTTTAAAGGCAAGACTGCTGATGGTCGTGAGGTTGAGAACAACAACATCTTAAGCAACCACACAGAAGCTTTCTATGAAGTTAAGAAAGCACTCACCGAGGGCGAGACCAAGGTAATCGATTCCCTTGATGAAATCGATGCTATAGGTCACCGCATAGTTCAAGGTGGTGCACTTTTCAACGACAGCGTTTTAGTAACAGAGGATGTTAAGAAAGGTATCGAGTCACTCATCGACCTTGCCCCTCTTCACAACGCTGCTCATCTTCAAGGCATCAACGCATGCCAGGAGGTATTTGGCCTTGATAAGCCAGAGGTAGTTGTATTTGACAACGCATTCCACTCTACAATGCCACCTAAGGCATTTATCTTCCCAGTACCATACGAGTACTATGAGAAGTACCAAGTTCGCCGCTACGGCTTCCATGGCACATCTCATAGATATGTTTCAAACAGACTCTCTGAAATCTGGGGCACAAGCCTTGAGGGCAAGAAAGTAATCGTTGCACATATCGGCAACGGCTCATCACTTTCAGCTATCAAGGATGGCAAAGTAATCGATACAACAATGGGTATTACACCACTTGATGGTTTCATCATGGGATCCCGCTGTGGCGGAGTTGACCCATCTGCTATCACATACATCCAGGCCAAGGAAGGCCTCACCCCTGCTGAGACTGACCAGATGATGAATAAAAAATCTGGCCTCCTTGGCATCTCAGGTGTTTCATCCGATATGCGTGATGTTGAACAGGCAGCCGCAAGCGGCAACGAGCGCGCACAGCTCGCACTCGACATACTTGATTACCAGGTAACCAAGTACATCGGCGCCTTTATCGCCGCTCTCGGCGGAGTCGACGCCATCTGCTTCACTGCAGGCGTCGGTGAAAACGGCCCAGCCTTTAGAGCTCACATCTGCGACAACCTCGCATACATGGGCGTTAAGGTTGACAAGGAAGTAAACAACTGCCGTGGTAAGGAAGTTAAGATTTCTACTCCTGACTCCAAGGTTGAAGTTTACGTAATTCCTACAAATGAGGAACTTATGATTGCAAGGGACACCAAAGCAATCGTTGAAAAATTATAAGAAAAAGAGGCAAAAATTATGAAAAAGTACATTGCAGAATTCATTGGTACGTTCGTACTCGTATTCCTCGGATGCGGTACAGCAATGCTCGTTGGTTGTGACGCTGTAAACGGCGGCGGATACATCCTCACAGCACTTGCATTTGGTCTTGTAATCGTAGGTATGGCTTACTGTGTAGGCAACATCTCTGGTTGCCACATCAACCCAGCAGTATCACTCGGCGTTCTCCTCTCAGGTGGAATGAACTCACGTGATTTCGTTGGTTATGTTATTTCACAGTGCCTTGGCGCAACAGCTGGTTCAGCTCTCTTGCTCGCTATCTTCTCACTTGGTGGTGTTGAGGATATGACTGGCGGACTTGGTTCAAACGGTCTTGCTGGTGTTAACGGCAGCATTGTTGCTGGTCTCCTTGTTGAGCTCGTACTCACATTCATCTTCGTTCTTACAATCCTCGGTGTAACAGACAGCGATGCTGGCCACGGCTCATTCGGCGGCCTCATCATCGGTCTCACACTTACACTTGTACACATCCTTGGCATTGGCCTTACAGGCACAAGCGTAAACCCAGCTCGTTCATTCGGTCCTGCTCTTATCGCAGCATTCACAGGCAACAGCGATCCTATCGCTTGCCTCTGGGTATTCATCGTTGCTCCACTCGCTGGTGGCGCACTCGCAGCTGTAGCTTACAAGGCTCTCAAGGCAGCTAAGGCTGACAAATAATTTAAAAGCATAAAAAAGAGCAGCTTCATTTGAAGCTGCTCTTTTATTTTACTCATTTTACATAGTAGAATCCGTCATCTGGGATTGCGCCACCAACGAAATCCTTGTTACATCCGAAAAGTGCTGTCAAATACTTTGTTGCCTTCTCCTGCATCTCGTTTCCTGAGACACAGACAATGCCACATTTTGAAAGGACTTCCTTTGCGGCATCAGCGCTCTCTATAAGTCCATAACCTGCAACTATATCAGCAGCCGTTGTCTGGCTCCTGACGTTGCTTACAGACGCCTTGTACTCACGGATAAAGTTTGATACTGCCTTTGAATACGACGCCAAGAAATCACTGTTGGCAACTAAGCAATATCCACAGATTTCACTGCCCTCATCATCGGTGCCAGCAACTGCTTTCTCCCACTCCTTAGAGAGGTCCAAAGTTACCTTTTCTTTGCCACCGTCAGGAGTTGACAAAGTTGCATATGGCTCAATCAAAACACCGTGCATAATCCTGCCCTTTTCGGCAATAGCTGCAAGATCCTCGTTGGAGTCAAAATCATAACTAATATTTGCCTCAACGCCTGCTTTCGCAAGCAAATACTTTAGTGCATATTCGGATGCTGTGCCACGCTCACCTACATAGACTTTCTGACCATCCAATTTAGCGATACTTTCCGAGCCACTGCCTGCCTCAACGAGATATAACGCACCAACTGTTGCGAGGGATATCATCTGAATCTTACCTGGATTTTTATTGTATAGGCTTGCAGCAACATTAGTTGGAAGTGCTGCTATATCAATCTCGCCCGAGAGTAACTTTTGAGAAACTACAGACACATCAGACTCTATTGTGTACTTGTAATTATTGAGCGCCTTGCCCTCATCAATTGACTTGAAAAGATAGGACATTCCAATTGCGGTAGGACCTTTCAGTCCTGCAATATTAATAACCTTGTCCTTCTCAGGTTGCTTGGTTGTCACCTCATTGATTTCGATCTTGCCAGCCTCTTCAAAAGATGGCTTTTCAGGAATCTTAGAGCAACCAAACAGGAGCAAAGTAAAGCTCAAAGAAAGCAATAATGCAATTACTCTTTTCATATAAATCCCTCATACAAAACTAAAGTGCATAATACAATAATATTATGCACTAAGTAAGTTTATTATTCAATAATAAAAGCAAAAATGGGTTGCGCAAAATTGCGCAACCCATCTTTGATTTAAAAG
The DNA here is from genome assembly GCA_030536195.1 of Clostridia bacterium. Lineage (GTDB taxonomy): Bacteria > Bacillota > Clostridia > Oscillospirales > Acutalibacteraceae > UBA1227. The sequence goes on from JAUNQL010000003.1 coordinate 10,143, forward strand.
TAAAAAATTAGTCAGCCTTCTTTGCGTCTGCAAGGTAGATAGCCCAATACATAACGCCAACAAGAATTGCACCACCGATGATGTTACCGAGAGTAACTGGGAGCAAGTTGTTGAGTAAGAAGTTACCCCATGTAAGGCCGTCAACAGCTGTGCCAGAAGCACTTGCTGCGAAGAGACCAGCTGGTACATAGTACATGTTAGCAACACTATGCTCGAAACCAGCAAGTACGAAGAGCATGATTGGAAGATAAACAGCAGCGAGTTTTCCGCCAACTGATTTAGCCGCAAAGCTCATCCATACAGCGATACAAACAAGGAAGTTACATGCAATACCCTTAAGGAGTGCAGGACCAAAAGCAAGGTTAGCCTTGCTTGCTGCAACAGAGATTGTTGTAGCTGCAACAGCACCATCAAAGAGGTTGTACTGTCCACAGTAGCAAGCGATAAGAGCTACAAGGATAGAACCTACAAAGTTACCGAGATAAACGATAACCCAGTTCTTGAACATAGCGCCCCATTTAACGTCGCCTGTCAAAACAGATACGATGATGAGGTTGTTACCTGTGAAGAGCTCTGAACCTGCAACAAGTACCATCAAGAGGCCTACTGGGAAGATGCAAGCTCCTACGAGTTTGCCAGCACTTCCAGTAAGTGTTGCACTTGCTGTGTTAGCACCTACTGCTGCCATAGCAATGAACATACCTGCAAGAATGCCAAGTAAGAAAAGCTTATATGGCTTGTTTCCTGCTTTTGCCTTACCGATGCCAATAACGTTATTAGCAACTTCTGCTGGTGTAAACATAATTAACACCTTTCCTTTCAAATTATCCTCGAAAAACCGGAGTAAATATTAAATCTATTCTCCCTAGCAAAGCCAAGAAGAGTGATATCCCTATCACGTGCAAAATTCGCAGCTGAAATGGTAGGTGCAGTACGAGATACAATCATAGGTATCCCACAAACATTTACCTTTTTAATCATATCTAGAGGCACCCTTCCACTCGTAATCACATATTTGTCAGAAAGAGTAATTCCCTCAGTCACTGCATGTCCTATTATTTTATCAAATGCGCAGTGGCGACTAATGTCATCACTAGAGTAGATTATACCACTATCATCGCAGAGTGCGCAACGGTGCACACCTGCAGTTGCCTTTTGCAAAGTAGACTCCCCATAAAACTGAACCAGATTATGAAGTAGGGTTCCCTTCTTGAATACTATAGATTCATTTTGCTCCAAATTTAACCCAAATTTTCCATCAGATATTTCATCTTTCAAAGTGATATTAGCAACAAACGCTTTATCATCAACTTCAAAATCCAAGACATCTGCTTTATCAGAGATGTACCCTTGGGTAACAAGATACCCAAGAGCCAACTCTTCAAGTTCTGCGGGAGAACATAACAGTTCTTTTACAATTTCGCCATTTACGTGTATGGAGAGACTAGCCTCATTGACCATAAGGTCAGAGACTTCTTCTGTTTCTCCATCGCTATAGCGAATTATGTCCAAAGAATCAGTTAAGTTCATTTCCCGCTCACTTTCTTTAAATAATTTTCGTATTCACCTTTGGTATTAAGGTTTACGTACATATCAAGATCGCTGTCAAAGTTCATTGCTTCCTCCTCGGAAACAACATAGGTATTGGAAGAGGTAATAAAGTTAAACAGTGAACTGTTACCTTCTTTCAGGCGTCTTTCAATATCGTCAAGCAACTCTACTGAATAGAACGCGTTAAAAGGTTCAATTTTACCGTTTCTTCTTGTAACACAGATTTGAGCACCAGACTCAGATACTTTCTCCTGCATGAATGCGATGTAATCAGGATTGATTACAGGCATATCGCAGGCCAAGAGATATACGAAATCGCTTTTTGAATTCTTTAATGCAACATGGATTCCAGCAAGTGGACCCATATTTGAGAATTCATCACAGCAAGTTCTAATCTGGCTGGACTTATAGAGATCAGGTGTGTTTGTTACAACCACTATATCGGAAAACATCCCACTTAGTGATTCAAAGACACCTTGATAAATCAACTTATCATTTATGGTGAGAAGTTGCTTATCAAATCCCATCCGTGTTGACTTTCCTCCCGCTAATATGACAGCGGTCTCGAACTGTTTCATAAAATACTCCTAAAACTTAGGCTTTTTCAATCTTTGCTGCGCAAACTTTAAGCTCAGGAATGCTAGCGATTGGATCGATAACATTGTTTGTAAGCATGTTTGCAGGACCATCAGCGAAGTGGAATGGCATAAAGATTACGCCTTCAGAAACTACGTCTGTTACGTGAGCTTCTACTGTTACAGTACCACGACGTGATGTAACTGTTACCTTACCGCCATCAACGATGCCCTTTTCAGCAGCATCAGATGGGTTGATTTCACAATAAGCGTGACCAGAGATGTTCATAAGACCATCAACACGGCCAGTCATTGTGCTTGTATGGTAATGGTAAAGAATTCTACCAGTTGTGAGGATAAGTGGATACTCAGCATCTGGCTGTTCAACTGCTGGGCGATATGGAGCTGGCTTAAAGATAGCACGGTCGCCTCTTGTGAACTTAGTTGTATGAAGGATTGGAGTACCTGGATGATCCTTTGTTGGGCATGGCCACTGGAGTCCATCGCCTTCAAGTCTCTCGTAATCCATTCCGCCGTAAGATGGTGTTACAGTTGCCATCTCATCGAAGAGTTCAGAAGCAGTTGTGAAGTTGTTCTTGTAACCGATAGCTGCCATTACGTCATTGATGATCTCGAAATCAGCACGGCTCTGGCCGATTGGCTCGATAGCCTTGCGGATTCTCTGAACACGACGCTCTGTATTTGTGAATGTACCATCCTTCTCAGCGAATGATGCACCTGGAAGTACAACGTCAGCAAGCTCAGCTGTCTGAGTCATGAAGATATCCTGTACTACGAGGAATTCACACTTTTCAAGAGCATGACGAACATGGTTTGTATCAGGGTCAGACATCATTGGGTTCTCACCCATGATGTAGAGACCACGAACCTTACCTTCGTCAATAGCATCAAGCATTCTAGTAACTGTAAGACCCTTTTCGCCTGAAAGTTTAACGCCCCAAGCAGCCTCAAATTTAGCTACTACGTCTGGGTTAAATACCTTCTGGTATGCTGGGAAGTCAGTTGGAAGACAACCCATATCGCAAGCACCCTGTACGTTGTTCTGGCCACGGAGTGGGTTAACACCACAACCGTACTTACCAATCTTACCGCAAAGAAGTGCAAGGTTAGCTGTGCCCATAACACCCTCAGTACCTGTTGAGTGCTGAGTAACGCCCATTGCATAGTAGATACCAGCCTTGTCAGCTTCAGCATAGAGTCTAGCTGCTGCCTTGATATCCTCAGCGTCAACGCCGCAGATCTGTGCAACTGCTTCTGGTGTGTATGGCTTAACTGTCTCAACGAGCTCTTCGTAGTTTTCTGTACGTGCATCAATGTAAGCCTGATCCTGGAGACCTTCGCTTATGATGTAGTTCATCATACCATCGAACAAAGCAACGTTTGTGCCTGGCTTAATCTTAAGGAAGATATCAGCTTCACGGCAAAGTGGAATCTCACGAGGCTCAGCTACGATAATCTTAGCACCCTTACGCTTAGCCTGACGGATGAAGGAACCGATAACTGGGTGAGTTTCTGTTGTGTTAGAACCAGTTACGAATACTACGTCCTGATCAGCAGCTTCAGGGATAGAGTTTGTCATAGCACCTGAACCGAATGATGTAGCAAGGCCAGCAACTGTTGATGCATGGCAAAGACGTGCGCAGTGGTCAACGTTGTTTGTACCGATAGCAGCACGCATCATCTTCTGGAAGATGTAGTTATCCTCGTTTGAGCAACGAGCTGATGAAAGACCAGCAAGAGCATCAGGACCTGATTCAGCCTTGATTGCGTTGATCTTAGAAGCGATGAGAGCGATAGCCTCATCCCAAGTTGCCTCTACGAACTTGCCGTCCTTCTTAATAAGTGGAGTCTTAAGTCTGTCTTCGTGATTTACGAAGCTATAACCAAACTTACCCTTTACGCACATGAGACCCTTGTTTGCTGGACCATAGAGTGGCTCAACGCCAACAATCTTGTTGTCCTTAACAAGGAGGTTCTCCTGGCAACCAACACCACAGTAAGTACATGTTGTCTTAACCTTCTTAACTTCCCAAGAACGGAACTTCTCAGGCTGCTTTGGAAGAAGAGCACCAACTGGGCATACAGATACACAGTTACCGCAAGATACGCAGTCACTCTCACCGAGGAGGGCACCGAATGGTGTTGAAACCTTGGCACTGAAACCACGCTCTGTAGCTGAGATAGCACCTACACCATGGAGTGCATGGCAAGTACGTACGCAGCGACGACAAAGGATACACTGGTTAGGGTTGTATGTGAAGAATTCGTTAGAATCATCGATAGGATCATTTCTCTTAGCACCGTGATAAGGTGTTCTTTCTACGCCATACTCGTAGCAGAGATCCTGGAGCTTACACTCACCATTCTTCTGGCAAGAGAAGCAGTCTGTTGTATGGTTAGAGAGCATGAGTTCAAGCATTGCTTTTCTAGCAGCTATAACTCTGTCTGTCTTTGTATTAATAACGTTTCCGTCTGCGATAGGAGTTGAGCAAGCAGCGAATAACTTTGGCATTCCTTCAATCTCAACAAGGCAGATACGGCAAGATGCGTCTGGATCGAGATCCTTTATCCAACAGAGAGTTGGGATATCAACGCCTGCGATTTGAGCAGCCTGTAAAATTGTTGAACCCTTTGGAACATCAACATTAATACCATCAATAGTTACATTAATCATATCCATTATTGCTTCCTCCTTCCCTTAATTTTCACGCTTTGCAGGATGAATAGCGTTGAATGAGCAGTTGTCACGGCAAACGCCACAACCAGTACACATAGAAGCATCAATTGTATGAGCTTCCTTAACAGCACCGGAGATAGCACCAACTGGACAGTTGCGAGCACACTTAGTACATCCCTTACAAAGTTCAGCATCAATTTCGAATACTGTGAGTGCCTTACAGATACCTGCTGGGCAACGCTTCTCATTGATATGAGCTTCGTACTCGTCACGGAAATTGCTGATTGTTGAAAGAACTGGGTTAGGAGCTGTTTGACCAAGACCGCAAAGAGCTGCGTCTTTAACTACCTGACCAAGGTTATAAAGTGTATCGATATCATCAGGTTCGCCTTCACCCTTTGTGATTCTCTCAAGGATTTCCAGCATACGCTTTGTACCGATACGGCAAGCTGTACACTTACCGCAGGACTCGTCCTGAGTAAAGTCTGTGAAGAAACGAGCTGTATCAACCATACATGTATTCTCGTTCATAGCAATAAGTCCGCCAGAACCCATGATAGCGCCAAGCTTCTGGAGAGCTGTGTATTCAAGCTGAACATCGATGTTCTCAGCTGTGATACAACCACCAGATGGTCCGCCTACCTGAGCAGCCTTGAACTTCTTGCCGCCCTGCATACCGCCACCGATGTCGTAAATAACCTTACGCATTGTTGTGCCGATAGGAACTTCGATAATACCTGTATTCATAATATCGCCGGCAAGAGCGAATACCTTAGTACCTGTTGCACCTTCGCAACCATACTTAGAGTACTCAGCTGCACCGTTACCAACGATGTATGCGATGTTAGCAAGTGTCTCAACGTTGTTGATAATAGTTGGCTTGCCATAAAGACCAGAAACTGCTGGGAATGGTGGCTTTGGACGAGGCTCGCCGCGCTTACCTTCGATAGATGAAAGAAGTGCTGTTTCCTCACCACATACAAACGCACCAGCACCGATACGGATTTCAAGATCGAACTTGAAGTCTGTGCCAAATACGTTACCGCCAAGAAGACCAGCTTCACGTGCCTGAGCAATAGCCTCTGTCAAACGTTCAACAGCGATAGGATACTCAGCACGGATATAAACGTAACCCTGTGTTGCGCCGATAGCGTAACCAGCAAGCATCATACCTTCGATAAGGTTATGTGGGTCGCCCTCGATTACAGAACGGTCCATGAATGCACCTGGGTCGCCTTCGTCGGCGTTACATACGATGTACTTCTGATCGCCAGGACCGATGAGGCTCCACTTCTTACCTGTTGGGAAACCTGCACCACCACGTCCGCGAAGACCTGAGTCAAGAACTTCCTTAACTACGTCTTCTGGCTTCATTGATGTGAGAGCTTTGTAAGCAGCTGAATAACCGCCGTTAGCGATATAAGCTTCAAGGCTCTTATACTCGATCTGTCCGCAGTTTCTAAGAGCGATACGAACCTGCTCTCTGAAGAATGGGATGTCATCGATGCATGGAATGTACTGCTTTGTTGTCTTATCCTGGAAAGTCTTGTTCTCAACAACTACGCCGTCGATAATCTGAGACTTAAGGATATTGCCAACGTCCTCTGGAGTTACTCTTACATAGAAGATTCTCTCAGGAAGGATAAGCATAACAGGACCCTCAGCACAAGTACCGATACAACCTGTTTCAATCATCTTAACGCCGTCAGCGAGACCAAGATTGTTGATTTCAGCTTCGATAGCGTCGCGAACTGTTGCACAGTTACAAGATACGCATCCTGCACCAGCGCAAAGGAGAATTTTGTGATGATACTTACCCATCATTGCCTCGTAATCGGCTTTGATTTGGTTAAGATCATTGATAGAAGTTACTTTAATCACTGTCTCCACCTCCCGCTTATTCATACTGGTCGAGAATGTCATAAAGTGTTGCTGGAGAAACTTCCTTATGAACATCATCGTCAACCATCATTGCTGGAGCCAAACCACATGCACCAATGCAACGTGCGGCTTCAATAGTGAACTTCTTGTCGGTTGTTACATCGCCAACTTCGATCTGGAACTTATCTGTCAAAGAATCGATAAGTTTCTGAGCACCCTTAACATAGCAAGCGGTGCCAAGGCATACACGTACAACGTGACGGCCTCTCTCTTTTGTCGTGAAGAAAGCATAGAAGCTTACCACACCGTATACCTCTGAGAAAGGTATACCCATACGATCAGCGATAAATTGCTGGAGCTCAAGTGGTAAATAACCGTAAATACCCTGAGCTGCGTGCAATACCATGATCAAGCTTCCCTGCTTACCTTTGTATGAGTCGATTACTTTGGCAATCTCTTCATACTTAGCACGGTCTTCATCACTGCAATTAATGCAGCAATTGTCTTTGTACTTGCCCATTTTTGCCTCCCTATATTTTAAATATTTTTACAATGTTCTTTGTCCCTCAAAACGAAGTAAAGAACTAAATCCCAAATCAAATGTTGCGGAAGTAATACTTCCTAAGGAAATAATCCACAACGTCATCATAGTTTTGCTTAACTGTCTCTGGATTGCCAGGTAAGCAAACAATAAGTGCTGGCATCCTACCAACACAGCGGCAATAGTCGTCTTTTAAAGCCGCCAAAATAATGTTACCATCACTGTTCTCTGTTGAGCCGTATGCTATAACTCCTGGCTTTCTAATTGAGTCAACAAGCGAGAGCATCTTTTCCTCAGCACCAGGCTCTGTGCTAGTTGTGACAATCACAACATCACACTGATCAACGAAAGTTTTAACAGCATTATCAACTGCATCCTGACCTTCAGCTATCATATCTACACCGACTACAACAGCGCCGGTATCCTCAGCAAGTGCCTGGAGCATCATGCTATTGGAATCACGCCTTTGGCCCTCACCTGGTATCTCAAACGGTGTAACAAGTTCTGTACCAGTTGAGAGGATTGTGACGTATGGCTTAAACCAAACTGTTACCATCAGTTTGCCGTTGGCAGCAAGAGTGCCAACATCCTCAGGCGTGATTCTATGGCCCATTTTTAAATCTGTGCCATCAACATCCTCAGCAAGATACCTACCTACTGCCTGGAAAGCCATCAAGTTATCTGTCTTCCAAACACCACCATCGTAATGTGGCTCAAAAGCTGAGAGAAGTTCATTTAATGTTTTTGTTGCTTCCATTTCTAATTCCTTCCAAAATGAAAAATGCGCAAAGGACTAAACAGTACCTCAAGAGGCACTACTCATTCCTTTGCGCACTGGCAGGCTACGAAATCACTCTCGCAACCCATTGGTCTACACAAACCATTTCGGGTCTGATTGAGACTCGGAACACTATTAACTTTATAGACATTAAACCTTTTTTATTTTAACATGGACACAACATAATATCTATCCAAATTGAACTGTCAAAACAAAGTTCATTTACTTGCACATATTGTTCGAAAACTTTTTGTACACATTACCATAAACCGTCCGAAACATACTACAACTGTACATTAATAAATTCATGCTCAACTTTTATATAACACACTTACATTTTTCTAAAATTGGGTATATAATGTCTCATGTATTAACATTTAGGAGGCAATTATTTTGGCAGTAGTTAAGACAACTAGCACATATAAATCAACGTGCAAAGCATTCGATATTGACATCTTCTATGCAGTTTGGAAAGATGACTCAATCAAAAAGCCAATCGGCGTAATCCAGCTCACACACGGTTGGGCCGAATATATTGAGCGCTATGATGAGATGGCAACATACCTTGCAAAGGAAGGCTACATCGTTTGTGGTCAGGACCACTTGGGACACGGTAAGACTTGTGGTCTTGCAAACAGAGGTGTATATCCTCCAAAGGCAGGCAAGTGGATGGTTGAGGACATGAACACCCTTCGCAAACTCATGCAGAAGCAGTATCCAAAGCTTCCATACATGCTATATGGTCACAGCCTCGGCTCACTTATGACTCGTACATACATCTCCAAGTACGGCAAGGGCCTTGATGCATGTGTAATCTGTGGTACAGTTCCAATTCCTGCAATCGGCATGGCTCTTCAGCCTATCTGCTACATCGCAGCTAAATTCGTTTGCAACTTTGAAAAGGAAGTTTCACAAAACGAAGCTAAATTCAACTTAAACCCAATTTCTGAGGAGATTACAGATAACAAGATGGACCTTGTTGGTAAGATCACAACAGACTGGCTCTCATACGACTATGACAACCGCTACACTTACTTCAATAACCCATATACAACTCTCATCATCTCCCCAACACTTCTCGATATGTTCCCAGCAACACTCAACGCTGGTAAACTCGGTTGGGCAAAGAGAGTTCCAAAGGAACTTCCAATCTTTATCGTATCTGGTAAGGCTGACCTTGCAGGCCTCTATACACTTGGACCAAAGGAAGCATTTAACAAGCTTCAGAAGTCTGGCCATGACGTTCGCATGAAACTCTATCCAGGTAAGCATGAGATCCACAACGAGGGCAAGATTAAGGCAGAGGTACTCAAGGATCAACTTGATTTCTACAACGCCCACAATCCACTTATCAAGAAATAAGAAGAAAAGACCCGCTCATCAGAGCGGGTCTTATTTTATCTATTCATGATATCTATCATTTCCGTGTACATATTATAAAATGCAATCACATTGCCATCAGTCGCACTGCAATGAGCACCGTGGCTTGAATTCTCAATGTTTGGCATCATTGTCCAAACACCTGCCTTCAATGAAGCACCCTCAACATAATCAACATGTGTACTGCCATCATACATTGGGTACTGAGCACTAATCTTAGGCACAAGTCCATCGTTTGCCTTCCACTCGGACTTTAAGATGTGACCATCAACAATAGTGCCGTTAGCTGCTTGTGAGATGAGTTTGCCTGGCACCTCAATTACCTTAGCAAGCACCGCATCGCCAGCCTTGCCATCCTCTGGCAAAGTTGCGGAATATGACATGTAGCGAATGGTCTTGGAGGACGGGAACTTGTTTTGAAGTTCCTTTGCGCCGTTGAGTGTCATGTCATATCCACAGTGGTCCTTTTTAAACGACAGTTTTAAATCAGCAATTAAATCAATCTTTTCAGTCATGCCCCACTGATCAAGCATTGGGTCCATGTCCCTTTTAGGACTAGTCATGACATTCATGCCTATTACGAATGCATAAGCAAGCGCTGTATCATTCATATAGTTAGCAGCTGGTGTACCATTTGATGGTGACTCCAAAGTTGCAATAGCATTGATTGCACCTGCATGACCACCCTTGAAAAACTCTGATACGTTGTCACCTGAGGTCTCAACTTCCTCGGTTACACCGTAGGCCATAATTGAGGCGAAGACGATGAGCGTTGGGCCGCCAAAGCTGTGGCCGGCAAGATTGATGGCGGTGGTCATGTCCCATGGCTCGCCCATTAACGCCTTGCCAGTATAGTCACGGCCATAGCGTTCGTGACCATAGCGCTTAGCATGGGCTTCGCCGTAGTCCGTGCGCGTGCCAGTTAGCTGTGCATACAGCTCGCACGCGCGGTCGTATGCCGAGCTGACAGGTCCAACCGATGGGGCATATACCTCATACCCATCCTCGCGAAGAGAAGCGAGAAGATTGCCATTCATCATGCCCCAGTATGGCATCATTGTCTCCGTCTGCTTGGCATCCTCGCCCCAGCCCATCATTCCATGGACAAGGATGAGTGGGATATTGCCTTTCTTACTAGCCTCAATCTTTTCCATATCAACGTTAGCGTTCTCATCCATGTCGAGATCACCAACTGGATCCGCCTCTCCACTACCGTTATACGGTATGGCAACAAGGAGGCCCGGAATCACTATAAACAGTACCAAAAGCACTGCAATAATTTTGAGTAAAACCTTAATAATTCTACGTAAAATAAACATTATTTTGAAAACTCACAGCCACAATAGTCCTGTCTGTAAAGGTTATATACTTTACTCAGTTCTATTGACTGCTTGTATCCTTCCCTTTTTTTGAAGTCGGATGGTACCCAAGAAACGCCGTAGGTACTGGAAAGTTCCATGCCTATTGCATTCAAAACCTCAGCGTTTTTGTATGGGCTAACAGACAGTGTTGAACAGAAAAATTCATATCCTCCATCGCGTGCCCGCTCCGCCGTCGCCACAAGTCGCTGGCGATAGCAGATGTGGCAGCGTTCGCCACCCTCTGGCTCGCCCTCAAGGCCCGCTACCAAATCAAGAAATGACTGGTGGTCATAGTCACAGTCCATAAACGAAACCTTGTTTGGAACAGTTTCATTATACTGTGAGATAAGTGACAGTTGTACTTCCTTGCGATGAGCATACTCCTCATCCGGTGCAATAGATGGGTTAAAGTACAGCACCGTAATATCAAAGTACTGATTTAGATATGTAATAACATACGACGAGCAAGGCCCACAGCAACTATGGAGTAGTAGCTTTGGGCGCCTGTCGCCTAGTTCCTTTATCAAATTATCAAGTTCTATTTGATAGTTCATTCTTTATACGCCTTTACTAACGCTTTTGCACGCTCCTCTACCTGGTCCCTAAAAGACTGTGGTGAGAGCGCAACCATTGAATCACCGTACTGCATAATCCAAGATACAAGTCCTGATACAACGGCATTAACAGCTATTGTAAATGTATCCTCTGTGTGCTCGATTATCGCAACATCCTCACCAAAGCGGTCAGCGATGATATCCCATGTGCTATTCTTGCACTTAATCATTACTCTCTCTGGTGAACCTGAGAACATATTAAACTGGGTTGAGAGGTAATCAGCAGCATCAAAGTGATCCTTGTATTTAAGTACCTCTGAGATAGGTCTTGCTGGTTCATCCAAAATTTTGACCTTGGTAATCTTATCAATTCTAAGGTGCATTGCATTTTGGTACTTGGCATTGTTACATACCAAATAGTAATGGCCATCGTTCCAGATAAGGCCGTATGGAGTTACATTGTAGATATGCTCCTCGTTCTTTGGCTCCTCGCCAGCAATGAGGCGTCGCTTGATGTAATGGATACAAACCTTTTTATTCTCATTGATTGCTGTTGAGAGGGCATCTATCCAATAATAGAGCATCTCATTGGTGCTCTTATTCTTGTGCTCAACATAGACCTGCTGTCTATGTAGTGTATCGCGCTGATACTTCGAGAGGCTCTTCTCGACGTTACCTATAATCTCTTCAGTCTTCTTCTCAGTTATTGACTGAGCAGACTGAAGCGCATCTATAAGCAGTCTCGCCTCCGCAATCTGGAAGTCGCGCTCACCAAGGTAGTAGCCCTTGGTTGGTGGTGGGTTCTTAATAACATCAAAGCCATAATCGATAAGCATGTCGATGTCGCTGTATATGGCCTTACGCTCCGCACTGAGGCCGTAGTTCTTAAGCTCCTCAGCTATCTTGGTTGCTGTGATAGGATGGTCCTCATCAGTCAGTTCCCTAAGGATATCGTTGATAACTAAAACCTTAACTTTTGAACCTGTGTTTCCTGCCATTTTCCCTTCCCCCTTCTCCTATATAGTACCATAAATGGTACAACTCTTAAACCCCAATTTTATTATTGAAAACCCCACGCTTTTCTGTTAAAATAATCGAGTCACATGCACCTGTGGCGGAACTGGCAGACGCGCTAGACTTAGGATCTAGTCTCGAGAGGGGTGCAGGTTCGATTCCTGTCAGGTGCACCAAAACAAAAGCAACTCTTTTGAGTTGCTTTTTTCTTTTGGTGCGACAGGAATTAATGTTGGTCGAGGTCTAAAGCCCTCTCCTATATATCGCGACGGGCAAAACGTCCGCCGGAAGTTTTGTCCTGCGACCTGTCAGGTGCACCAAAGGGAGCTCGTAAGAGCTCCCTTTTATGCGTCTTTTCTGAGTATCGAAAGATATGGTGCATAAGAATAAACTACTGTTTTGCCAACTTTTGATGTCTTTTCCAGCAAGGATTTTTCTAGGAAAATATTGATATACTTTGCGACAGTGTTATAGGATATACCCATATCATTTGACGCTCGCACTGTGTCTGTTATTGGGTTCTTTTCAAGATAGACAAGAAAGTCGGCAAGGCCGTCCCTTGTCCTTGGTGAAAAGTCCTCAAACAGTGCGAGTGTAGCGTTATGCAATTCGCATAACGCATCTATCGTTTCGCTCGCGTCCTCTGCACTCGCGAGCATAGCTCTCAAGAAGAACTTAACCCAAGGAATATAGTCTCCTGTCCTTCTAACCTCCATCATACGGTCATAATACTCTACCCTATTAAGTTTCAAATACCATGATGGATAAAGGATTGGCGAATGAAGCATTCCCTCCTGCATAAGATAGAGAATAATAAGGAGCCTTCCAACTCTGCCGTTACCATCAAGGAATGGATGAATAGTTTCAAACTGATAATGAAGAAGCGCAGTTTTAATTAAAGTAAAACTTACATTTTCCTCATTGATATACTCCTCAAGTGCGTCCATGCACTCAATCATATCATCCACATTTGGCGGGATGTAAGTTGCATTTTTTATATTACCACCAAAGCCAATCCAGTTCTGAGTTTTTCTAAACTCACCTGGTGTCTTATCCTCTCCTCTTACACCTTGGAGTAGGACTGAATGCGTTTCACGTAGCAACCTGTTACACAGTGGCAATTCGCGATTGCGCTCTATTGCATAATTTAAAGCTGAAATATAATTTACAACATCAGCTACATCCAACGAATCAATGCTCGGATCCAATACATCATCAAGCGTGCATTGTGTTCCTTCTATTTGAGATGAAATCAGTGCTTCTTTCCTTACATACATTGCAACAAAGAGATCACGGTTTGGAATCATAGATGCCTTGGCATCTAAAACTGATATTGTGGTTGTTGCTTTAACAAGCAATTCAATTGTCTCATCATCCAATTTCAAAAATGGCATCTTTGGCAAATCATCCGGTTTGTATGATAGGTACTTTGCATCACCCGATAGATTTTCCACATAATGTCCAGACATCTACTCACCTCCAATTTGAGTTTTCTCAACAATATTAGCATAG
>JAUNQL010000065.1 GCA_030536195.1 Clostridia bacterium
CATTAGGTGTCCGCCACCACCAAGTTGCTCCATAATGATTTGAACGTTCATCTCACCAAGTGAGCGTGCAGAGATGTTGATTTGGTTGTTCTCCTCAAACAGTACGTATGATGACTTGACGCCAGATACGTTGAGGAGTTCGTTTGCAACCTGAGACGCAATGATGCGAATGCCATCAAAGTGCTCTGTTGCTATCGCAACTGCGCAGCCCTTGTAAGTTACGGCAGTTGAGATGATTGAATTCTTAATCTTGTAGCTCTCAAAATTGTCTGAGAAGAGTTGCTTTACAGATACTGTGTCAGCACCTATACCCTTGAGGTATGCCGCAGCCTCAAATGTGCGTGCACCAGTTGAGAGTACAAAGTTACGTGTGTCAAGCATGATGCCTGAGAGAAGTGCCTCAGCACTCTCTGGTTTTAGCTCAACACTAGCTGGGATGTACTGCAAAAGCTCAGTTACCATCTCACATGCCGATGAAGCAGCCGATTCATCGTAGTAGAGAATGGCGTTGTTTATATAGTTTGCTGTGCGACGGTGATGGTCAACAACAGCAACCTTTTCAAACTTTTCAAATATTTCAGGATACTCAAGCGACTCAGCGCGATGAGTATCAACAATTACAAGGAGGCTCTTGGATGAGCAGAACTCACTTGCAGTTTCGCCATTGATAAATACATTTGGATAAGTTGACTCGGAAAGCTGCTCGATGAGCTGCTTGGCCATCGACTTTTCCTTGTCGCAGACGATGTAGCAGTGCTTATCGAGTGCCTTGGCCATCTCGTATACGCCTACTGCGGCGCCAACGCTGTCAAGGTCAGAGAAACAGTGACCCATTACAAATACTGTATCAGCGTTCTTGATGTGGTCAGCAATGGCCGACGCCATAATGCGGGCCTTGATCTTGGAGTGTGTCGTCGAGCCCTGTGAGAGGCCACCGAAGAAACGTAAATCACCCTCGTGATTTACAGTCGCCTGGTCGCCGCCACGGCTCTGAGACATCTCAAGTGCCTGCTTGGAGTAGTCATCGCACTGTGAGTATGTGCCACCATGGCCAACGCCAATTGACAATGTGATATTAACTGGCTTGTTACCATACTTGTATTCACGGATTGTACGAAGGATGTCGAACTTGTTCTCGATAATCTCATCGAGACCACGTTCCTCCATGACCATTACGTATTTGCCACTGCCAACCTTGCGGAATACAGACGAATACTTCGCTACCCATTCCTCAAGGATGTTCTCAAGCTCGCCGCTTATAACCTCGCACTCACTGTGCTTGTAGTTTTGATAAACCTCTTCGAGGTTGTCGATTTTCATCTGCAAAACTACTGGGCGTGTGTGCTCGTACTCCTCGGCGAGCGACTTAATCTCGGTATTGTCGATAAAGAAGAGACAATATGTTGGCTTGGTGCCACCTAGGTTGTCACAGTAAACGTTGTACTTCCTATCAAGGTAAGTGATACTTGTGCCACCCTTGGCAGTAAAGAGAGTTGTTAGTGTGATATCACCTATGAACTCACTGATATTGTCCTGCTTGATAAGGCCTGTGCTGAGCACGTCGCTGCCAAAGGCCTTGTTGTACCAGAGAATCTGGCCGTCCTCATCGCAAGCGATTGCTGGGAATGGGCGCTCAGAGTTCTCCTCATTGTCAAAGTACTTAGAAGCGCGTTTCACTGCCCTCTTGAGTGAAGTTGTCTTGAAGGCATAGATAATCAAGCCGGCAAGACAGAGACACAGAAATACAAGTGCCTGAATCATACCAACGGTATAATTGAGAGTAAACATATAGACTGTTGAACAAGCTGCTGCGATTACGCAGACTATGGCAAATACAGTCTTCACTTCTAAACCTCCATAATAATTGGAAGAATCATAGGACTACGTCTTGTGCGCTCGTATACGAGCTGTCCTATGCCGTCCTTGATGCTGTTTTTGATTGAAGTCCAATCACGGATGTCGTTGCTAATGCAGTCCTCTGTTGCCTCACGTGCAACAGCTTTCATGTCATCCATGATTTCCTCAGACTCACGTACATATACAAAGCCACGTGAGACAATGTCAGGACCGGCAACAATCTCACCGGATGCCGAATCAATCGTAAGTACAACGGTGATAAGACCATCCTGTGAGAGTTTGGTCCTGTCACGGAGTACTACCTGTCCTACGTCACCTACGCCACTACCGTCGACAAATACCTTGCCGGCTGGTACCATGCCATTTTCATGGAACATGCCGTCACAGACCTCAACGGTCTTGCCGTTTTCTGGGATGATGATGTCCCTACTTGGCATGCCCATAAGGTTCGCAAGAATCGCATGATTTGAGAGATGCTTCTGCTCGCCGTGAACTGGGATGAAGTAACGTGGTTGTACAAGTGAGAGCATAATTTTAAGTTCCTCCTGGCATGCGTGGCCAGAAACGTGAACGTCGTACATGCTCTCGTATACTACCTCTGCGCCGTGGCGCATGAGTTCGTTTACTACTTTACTAACAGACTTCTCATTACCTGGGATTGGCTTTGCAGAGATGATAACGTAGTCGTTAGATGAGATATTAACTTTCTTGTGATCCTGGAAAGCTATCCTTGAGAGAGCTGACAAAGGCTCGCCCTGGCTGCCTGTTGTAACGATAAGGAGCTGCCATGGCTCGTAGTTGTTGATCTCATCAAGTGGGATGATAACTCCCTCTGGGATATCGAGATAGCCAAGTTCTTGGCTTACTGAAATTACGTTTTCGAGGCTGCGGCCTGAAAGTGCAACCTTACGACCGTTGAGATGTGCCTCATTAATAATCTGCTGAACACGGTGGATGTTGGATGCAAATGTCGCAACGATGATGCGACGCTTGCCAGCCTTGCGGAAGAGTGTTGCAAAGGCGTTACCAACAGTACGCTCAGATGCTGAATAGCCAAGCTTTTCAGCATTGGTTGAGTCAGCGAGGTAACAGAGCACGCCCTCCTTGCCTATCTCGGCAAAGCGTGCGAGGTCAATCATCTGACCATCGATTGGTGTTGTATCAATCTTAAAGTCGCCTGTCTGTACAATTGTACCGGCCTCGCAACGGATTGCGAATGCAACGGCGTCTGGAATTGAGTGGTTAACGTGAATAGCCTCAATTTCAAATTTGCCAAGGTTGAAACGGTCACCTGGCTTGATGACATTGAGTGTACAAGCATCGAGTATGTCGTGCTCACGAAGTTTGTTTTCTATAAGACCAATTGTGAGGGCGGTGCTATAAACCGGAACGTTAACCTCCTTGAGGAGGTATGCAAGTGCACCGATGTGGTCCTCATGTCCGTGGGTAATAACTACACCCTTAATCTTATCAGCGTTACGCTGTACGTATGTAAAATCTGGGATAACTAAATCGACGCCGAGCATATCCGCCTCTGGGAATGCGAGACCACAGTCCACGATAAACATATCGCCATCATACTCGTAGAGCGTCATATTTTTGCCGATCTCATTTAGTCCACCGAGGAATGAAATGCGAACCGGCATCTTGAATGTTTTGCTTTGCTTACTTAGTGACATTTTTTAATCCTTTCAATAGAGTATCCGTAAAGGGGACATTTCCCCATCTTAATCTAGTAATTAATAATTATAGTTTATATATAATAATATTTCAAGAGATATTGCACTAAAAGTAAGTATTATGATACAATGCTTTCGGTGATATAAATGTCTAAGCTTACAAAAGTTGAAATGTTTACAGACGGCGCCTGCAGTGGCAACCCAGGCCCTGGCGGCTGGGGTACTATCCTCCGCACAGGCGACTACGAAAAAGAATTTTTCGGTGGTGAGGCCGAAACCACCAATAACAAGATGGAACTGACAGCTGTTATTGAGGGCTTCAAGGCGCTCAAACGCCCTTGTCACGTTGTCCTCTACACCGATTCACAATATGTTGCCAACGCCCTTGAAAAGGGCTGGGCTGAGAGTTGGAAGGCAAACGGTTGGCGCAAGGCAGATAAAAAGCCTGCTCAGAACATCGAACTTTGGGATGAACTCTTAAAGCTTATCGAGCCACACGAGCTCCAAATCATCTGGCTCAAGGGCCATGCCGGCCACCCGGAAAATGAGCGTTGCGACAAACTCGCCGTCGGCGCATATCAGCAATATCTTAAATAAAAAAGGACCAACAAACTCCACAGTTTGTTGGTCTTATTTTTCGTCCGTTTTCTTGGGGAATTTGATACCCAATTCCTTGTCATCGGCATAGCCAAATTTGATGGATGTGACACCGTATTTTTCACGGATTTCTGCCATCGTATCCTCAAGTTTGCCCTGCTTCTCCGAGTCAAATTTCTCCTCTTTTTCGAAAAGAGAAACTTGCTCATAAGCCTCGGTGTCGCTCGGTACCAGTTCGTTTCCACTGACGCCAAGAAGCCTTATAGGATGGGAAAAATCCCAGTTTTCTGAAACCAGTTCCATCGCCACCTCAGTTATCTCCTTTTGGAGATATGTCGGGTGATCAAGTTTGCGTTGGCGCTGGATATTTTTGAAATTTGGATCCCTAATTGTCACCTGAATTACAGTTGCCTTAAAGCCCTCAAAACGCAGGCGTGACGCGACTGAATCCGAGAGTGCCGAGATGCCGGAACGGACCTCGCGCTCGCCCACTAAATCGCGCCTGAATGTCATGCTGTTGCCGACTGATTTTGGCGCGATGTAGTCATAAAAATCACGGACAGGGTCCGTGTCAAAACCATGGATGCAATCGTACAGTCCCTCACCCTGTTTGCCAAGGATTTGGCCCAGATACTCGCGCGTCAAAGCAGCAAGGTCAGCGACCTTGTAAATAGCGCGACTATTTAATACCTCCGTCGCCTTCTTACCGACAAAAAGGAGGTCAGAAACAGGTAACGGATAGACAATGTGCTCAATGTCCTCACGGCCTATAACCGTCGTAGCATTGGGCTTTTTATAGTCACTGCCAAGCTTGGCATAGAACTTACAAAACGATACTCCGACGGAAATTGTGATGCCCATTTCAGATTGTACCCTGCCCCTAATTTCATCGGCAATGTCACGTGGTGACATGCCTGGATGAAGGTGCATACAGCCGGTCAAATCAAGGTATGATTCGTCAATTGAGAACGGCTCAACAAGGTCAGTGTAATCGAGATAGATTTTATTAATCCTCTCATAAAACTCGTGGTAAGCGTCAAAATGTGCTGGAACACAGATGAGGTTTGGACACTTGCGTTTCGCCTGCCAAATTGCCTCAGCAGTCGTAACACCGGCCTTCTTAGCCAGTTCATTCTTGGCCAGAATGATGCCATGACGGCTCTCCGGATCGCCTGCTACTGCGACTGGATACTGCCAAAGTTCTGGTCTCATTGCGCACTCAACGGATGCAAAGAAACTGTTGCAATCACAGTGCAATATAACCCTGTCCATACACTCACCACCTTGCAAGAATTATACCATACATTTGTTTGCTTTTCAAGAAAATTAAAGAGCTCCGGCGAAAACCGGAGCTCTAATTTATGCCGTTACTATTTCGTCCGCCTTCTCAAGACCGAAAATCTTGACAGCGTCCTCACGCATCTTGTACTTGAGGATTTTACCAGCGGCATTCATTGGGAAACTATCCACGAAAAGTACGTACTTAGGCACTTTGTGCTTAGCCATATTGGCAGCAACGTATGCTCTAAGTTCGTCCTCTGTCATCGTCTCACCCTTCTTGAGTACTACCTCGGCACAGATTTCCTCGCCGAGTCCCTCATCAGGTACACCGATAACCTGGACATCCTCTACCTTGTCGTGGGTGTAGATGAACTCCTCTATCTCCTTTGGATAGATATTCTCACCACCACGGATGATCATGTCCTTGAGGCGTCCTGTAATCTTGTAGAAGCCCTCTGGCGTACGCTGTGCGAGGTCGCCAGTGTGAAGCCAGCCATTCTCATCTATTGCTGACGCCGTTGCCTTTGGCATCTTGTAATAGCCCTTCATGATGTTGTAACCACGGGCTACAAATTCGCCGTCAACGCCGTCTGGAAGGTCCTCGCCTGTCTCTGGGTCAACTATCTTACACTCTATCTCAGGAAGCGGTCTGCCGACCGTTGTACAACGTACTTCGATAGAGTCATCAGTTGAACTCATAGTACAGCCAGGCGATGCCTCTGTCTGGCCATAAACGATGGTGATTTCCTTCATG
>JAUNQL010000066.1 GCA_030536195.1 Clostridia bacterium
AATACTGCCGAAGTAATCAGTCCCTCTACCAAACCAATAGCCAGATGTATCGGCTGCATAATTGCAACAAAGGTTGCAAATGGCAAGTCGGTAACACCTGACAGAGTCGTTTCAATACAAACTGAGAATGCACCAAGTTGCAACGTCAAAATACATCCAAGTACTGGTGCCAAAATCAGTTTCACCCTAGATGCCAATCCCGATTTCATTATTGGTCGCCATATCAAATAGTAGCCAACAAAGCATCCATAGAATGCCATATTCCACACATTCGCTCCAAGGGCCAGGAGGCCACCATCAGCGAAGAACAGACACTGGATGGCAAGGATGACAATCATTGACAAAAAGCCTGCCTCAGGCCCTAGCAGAGACGTCAAAAGCATGCCTCCACAGATATGGCCGGATGCTCCCGTGCCAGGAATCGTAAAGTTGATCATCTGGCCCGCGAACACCAATGCAGCAGTGACCGCCATCGTTGGCAAGCGGCTGGCGTCCGTCTCCTTATTAAGTTTTAAAAGACTAGTACCAGCTGCCACCGTGGTCGCTGCATACATTGTCGTTGCTACTGCCGGAGACAGTAGCGCATCCGCCATGTGCATAAAATAAAATCTCCAATATAAAAAATAACAAAAACTATTCTACAAACAAAAACATCCCCCCACAAGCCCTGTGGGGGGATACTTTTTTAATTATTTAAAGTGTGGCCGCCATGACTGCCTTGATGGTGTGCATGCGGTTCTCAGCTTCGTCGAAGACGATGCTCTGAGGACCCTCGAAAACATCATCAGTTACCTCCAGGGCAGGGAGGCCAAACTTGGCATTGATGTCGCGACCGACCTCGGTACCAAGGTCATGGTATGCTGGGAGGCAATGCATGAACTTACATGTTGCAGGTGCATTGCTCATGAGCTCTGCGTTAACCTGGTATGGGAGGAGGTCATCAATGCGTTCCTTCCATACTTCCTCTGGTTCACCCATAGATACCCAAACGTCGGTGTAGATTACATCGGCGTTTCGAACGGCATCCTTAGGATCATCGTTAAGTGTGATTGTGGCACCAGTTTCTTTGGCTATTTCTTTACATGTTTCAACTAATTGGTTATCTGGCCAGTACTTCTTTGGTGCACCAGCTACGAAGTTCATACCCATCTTGGCGCAGCCAACCATGAGCGAATTACCCATGTTGTATCTAGCATCACCCATGTATACAAGGGTAATTCCTTTGAGTTTGCCAAAGTGCTCCTCGATTGTGAGAAAATCAGCAAGGATTTGAGTTGGATGGAACTCGATTGTGAGACCATTCCAAACAGGTACATCAGCATACTTTGCGAGTGCCTCTACTCTCTCCTGCTCAAAACCACGATATTCGATACCATCAAACATGCGGGAAAGTACACGTGCTGTATCAGCAATACTCTCCTTTTTGCCTATCTGAGATGCCTTTGGATCAAGGTATACAGGATGCATACCAAGATCAGCTGCTGCAACTTCAAATGAGCAACGTGTTCTAGTACTTGTCTTTTCAAAGATTAGGGCTACATTCTTGCCCTCATGCATACGGTGTGGTATGCCATTTTTCTTTTTCTCTTTTAGGTCCTTGGCAAGGTCTAAAAGATACTGTATTTCTTCTGGTGTAAAATCCAAAAGCTTTAGGAAATCTCTGTTCTTTAGCATACTGTCTCCTTAATTATCTCGATTGCTTTATCGAGTGTTTCATCGTCAATATTGAGTGCTGGAAGTAGTCTAACTTTATCCTTGGCTGTGAGTGCCAAAACACCCTTTTCGATGAGTGCGTTTACTACTTCTTTTGCTTCCTTTTCTGTCTTGATTCCTACCATCAAACCCATACCAGTGATGTCTGTTACGCCCGGTTGATTTTGGAGTGCTTCTTTTATCTTGTTGCCTTTTCTTTCTATATCCTTTAATTGGTCATCATCAAGACGTTTGATGATGGAAAGTGCGGCAGCACAGGACACTGGGTTGCCGCCAAATGTCGAGCCGTGATCGCCTGGTGCAAAAACGTTTTGAACCTTATCACTCAGGAGTGTTGCACCGATTGGGAGGCCACCGGCGAGACCCTTGGCTGTGCTAACGATATCAGGCATGATATCGTAGTGCTGATATGAATAGAGTTTGCCTGTACGGCCATTACCTGTCTGAACTTCATCGATAATCATCAGGATGTCGTTCTGCTCGGTGTATTCTCTAATTTGTTTGATGAAGTCTTTATCAATTGGAACTACGCCACCCTCGCCTTGAATGCACTCTATCATTACAGCTGCGATTGTGGCTGGATCTATGTTTTTGAGATCTTGGATTGTTTCAATACTCTCGAAGTTTGGTGTGAGTGGCTGGAAAAGTTCGTGATAGTGATCCTGGCCAGTTGCAGCAAGGGTTGTGAGAGTACGACCATGGAAGCTGTTTTTAAGAGTAACTATTGTGCTCTTTTCTGGGTCATTAAAGTACTTTCTTGCAGCCTTGATTGCACACTCATTTGCCTCTGCTCCAGAGTTGGAAAAGAAGACTTTTTTCATGCCAGTTTTCTCACAAAGGAGCTTGGCAAGTTCTGCACAAGGAGCTGTGTAATACAGGTTTGATGTGTGCTGAACTTTGCTGATTTGTTCGATAACTGCGTCTTTCCAAGCGTCATCATTGAAGCCAAATGATGTAACTCCAATGCCACTTGTGAGGTCGATATACTCTTTTCCATCGGTACTGTAAAGGATTGAACCTTTACCCTTCTCTATTTCTACTGGAAAACGTCCATATGAATGGGCTACATATTCATTGTCTAATTCGGTTATACTCATTACTTTTCGCCTCTTACCATTGTACCTGCGCCCTCATCTGTGAGGAGCTCCATGAGGATGGAGTGAGGTACTGTGCCGTCCATGATTATTACTTTTTCTACGCCCTGGTCGATTGCTGTGATACAGCACTCTACCTTTGGTATCATACCACCATTTACTGTGCCGTCCTCACAGAGTTTACGTGCCTCAGATGGTGTGATGTTTGTGATGATTGTGCTAGGGTCATCCTTGTCTTTGAGGATACCACCGATATCTGTCATCATGATGAGACGCTTAGCACCAAGTGCACCAGCAATGTATGCTGCAGCAGTGTCACCATTTACGTTGTATGTGTTGCCCTCTTTGTCACAAGCAACAGTTGAAATTACTGGGATGTAGTTGTGGTAAAGGAGGTCCATGATTGGATTGACATGTACGTTTGTTATCTCGCCTACATATCCAAGCTTTGCATCCTTAATCTTGGCCTCAATAAGTCTTGCATCCATACCGGAAAGACCAATTGCGCTACCGCCCTTAGTCTGGAGGAGGTTTACAAGAGTCTTGTTAACCTTACCAGCAAGAACCATTTGAACTATATCAACTGTCTCTTTGTCTGTTACACGGAGACCATCAACAAATTCTGGTTCCTTGCCTACTTTGTCCATGAACTCAGTGATCTCTGGACCACCGCCATGGACAAGTACTACTTTAACACCAATGAGCCAGAGGAGAACGATGTCCTCCATTACCTGACGCTTGAGTTCCTCATTGATCATTGCGTTTCCGCCGTATTTGATTACAACGATTTTACCTGTGTACTTTTTGATGTATGGGAGCGCTTGTACAAGTACTTCTGCGCGCTCTTCGTTTGAAAATGTGTTATCCATGTTGTGCTCCTTTAGGTCCTGTAGTCTCCGTTGATTTTAACGTAATCATATGTGAGATCACAGCCCCAGGCTGTTGACTCAGCGTCGCCATCGTTTAGGTTGATGTCGATTTCGATTTCCTTCTCGAGGAGAATTTCCTTGGCAATCTCCTCAGAGAAATCGATGCCCGCTCCGTTCTCACATACACTGATTGTGCCCTTAGCTGACTTGAATGCTACGTCAATCTTGTCGACATCAACATCAGCCTTGCTGTAGCCGATGGCGCAGAGCACACGGCCCCAGTTGGCGTCAGCGCCAAACATTGCAGCCTTTAAGAGGCTGGAGCAAATTACGCTCTTGGCAACTGTCTTGGCCGTCTCTTTATCCTTGGCATTTGTTACCTTGCACTCAAGGAGTTTTGTTGCTCCCTCACCGTCGCCTGCAATCATGCGGCAGAGGTGAACTGTGATTGTATTGAGTGCAGTCATAAATGCCTGATAGTCTTCGTTTTCTGTTTCTATGGTTTTGTTTCCTGCCATACCGTTGGCAAGTACTGTTACCATATCGTTGGTTGATGTATCACCATCAACTGAAACCATATTGAATGTTTCTTTGATATCAGTGCTGAGTGCCTTTTGAAGCATTGCTGGACTGATTGCAACGTCTGTTGTGATGAAGACAAGCATTGTTGCCATATCTGGGTGAATCATACCACTACCCTTTGCAATACCGCCCATCTTGCATGTCTTGCCATCGATTTCGAACTCAACTGCTACTTCCTTCTTAACTGTATCAGTTGTCATGATACCCTCTGCAGCATCTGCACAGCCATCCTTGGAAAGCTTGCTTACGAGTTCTGGGATACCACTCTTGATTGGCTCAATATCGAGTGGCTGGCCAATGACACCTGTTGATGCAACGACTACATCTTTTGCATCTATTTTAAGTTCATTGGCGATAAGGTCACTCATTTGCTCAGCAATTTCGATGCCGTTGGCGTTACATGTATTAGCGTTACCACTGTTACAGATTACTGCCATTGCATAGCCATCGCTGATGTGGTCCTTAGTAACCTTGAGAGGTGCGCCCTTAACAAGGTTGGTTGTATATGTTGCAGCAGCTGCTGCTTTTACTTCGGAATAGATGAGGCTCAAGTCCTTCTTGTCCCTGTTTTTTCTAATACCACAGTGAACACCACTTGCGGTAAATCCTGTTGCGGCACAGATGCCGCCATCAATAAACTTCATATGCTCTCCTTATACGATAAGCCCTGTGTTTTCAGGGTAACCTAATACTAAATTCATGTTCTGTATTGCGCTGCCGGACGCGCCCTTGCCAAGGTTGTCAAAGCGTGAGATGAGAAGTATGCGCTCGTCGTTACCAACGACGGTGATCTGCATATCATCTCGGCCCTCGAAAGCGTTGGCTGAGAGGAAGCCGTCCTCGTCAGCGCTGTCTACGAAATGTACAAGGCCTTCCTTGTAGTATTCCTTGTATACGTTCTTGATTTCGTCGATATTACCGTTGAACAGTGGAACTGTTACTTCCATGCCAGCGTAGTAATCAGCAACTACTGGGCAGAAGACTGGATTACTTTGGAGGCCACAGAGTTTCTTCATCTCTGGTAGATGCTTGTGCATCTGAGCGATGCCATATTGACGTGGTGCATCGAGAAGTTTATCTCTGTCTTCTCCTTCATACTCCGCAATCATCTTCTTGCCACCACCGGAGTAACCTGTGAGTGAGAATGCTGAGAGGTTTATTTCTGGTTTGATTATTCCTTGCTGCACCAGTGGTGCAACGAGTGAGATAAAACCACTTGCGTGACAGCCAGGATTGGCTATTCGCTTTGAGCTTATTATCTTTTCTTTCTGACCCTTGAGTTCTGGGAAACCATAAGTCCAGCCGTCAGCTACTCGATGTGCTGTCGATGTGTCGATGATCACTGTGTCAGGGTTAGTAACCAGTGCGACAGCATCGATTGCCGCTGCGTCTGGGAGGCAAAGGAATGCAACGTCAGCGCTGTTAAGTGCGTCGGCTCTCGCCTTTTCGTCCTTCCTCAGCTCCTCTGGGAGTTTTATTATCTCGATGTCTTGCCTTGCATCGAGCCTTTCTGCTATACGGAGGCCGGTTGTACCAGCGCTGCCGTCGATAAAGATTTTTGCCATATTAAACCTCTATAAAATAATTATGCATTCATTATATAGGTATTATTCAATAAGTCAAGAGATTTTTGCATATTTATTCAATATTTTTTGAATATTATGCAAAAAGTATAGGGCAACCATACGGTTGCCCCTTGTTTTTAACCCCAAAGTTCTGAAAGCCTTGGTACTATTTGCTTTTTACGTGACATTACATGTGGAAGGAATACCTCGTTGTTCTCTGCCTTGACATCATATGCCTGAGAGATTGTATCCTCATCACCTATGAAGATGAGATGAGTACCTTCTTTAAGTACGTCGGTGAGCATAAGGAGAATGAAGTCGTATTTA
>JAUNQL010000067.1 GCA_030536195.1 Clostridia bacterium
GGTCAAGATGAATTCGCGATGATCTCATCAGCATTCAACAGTATGACTGATGACATCGATAAATATATCGATAACATCAACAGCCTTGCAGAGGAACAGTCAAACAGAAATGCCGAGCTCAACATCGCTTCCAAGATTCAGTTTGGTATGCTTCCTAAGGAGGAATTCAACTCCTGGTACGCTGACGTCAACGCAGTAATGCTTCCTGCAAAGGAAGTCGGCGGTGACTTCTACCTCTACCTCCCACTTGATAATTCCAAGATGCTCACTGCAATAGCAGACGTATCTGGCAAGGGAATCTCTGCTGCAATGCTCATGTCCATCACGCTGACACTTATGAGAGAGTATGCCAAGATGGGCCTCTCACCGGCGGAGATACTTGAAAAGGCTAACAACACTATTGCAAACAACAACAGTGCCAACTTCTTCGTTACAGCATTCGTAGGTATCTACGATGCCAAGAAGTGTGAGTACACATACGCAAATGCAGGACACAATGTTCCTTTCCTTATAAACGAAAAATTCACCTGCCTTGACGGCAACCTCGGAACTGTCCTTGGACTCTTTGAGGATGAGGAATATGAGGAGACAACTGTTAAGGTACAAAGTGGCGATAGAATCTATCTCTACACCGACGGTGTAACAGAGAGTATCAATGAGGATAAGGACTTCTATGGTGTCGAGCAGTTAATCTCTGTTTTAAAGCAGGACGGAAACTGCATTGAGAACATCAAAAACTCCATCTTTGAATTCAGAGGAGAAGCTGAGCAGTTTGATGACATCACAATGATGGAAATCAAATTTAGAAGTGACATCGACCTCTCTCTTGATTATAATAAGAAGGAACTTAAAAAGATTAAGAATATAATCCTTGATACACCACTTGAGCGCAACGATCAGTTAAATCTCTACCTCTCAATTGAGGAACTCTTCGTCAACATCTGCTCCTACGCATTTGACGGCGAGGCACCAGAGGGCGAAAAGATTGATTTCAATTTAAGTGTAAATAAAGATGTAGTCGTTACACTTAAAGACGGTGGTCAGGAGTTCAACCCACTTGAGGATATCGCTGACATAGAGGACTATGACATCGATACTATGATAGGTGGACTTGGACGCTTCCTTGCAGTAAACGGCGTGGATGACTCATCATACGAGCGCGTTGATAACAAGAATGTACTTACAATTATTAAACATATACCGGAGGAAAAGTAATGAAAATTGATAGAATTGAAGATGCTGGCAATATCACTTTAAAAATTGAAGGATGGCTTGATACAAACACTTCACCAGAACTTGGTGCTAAGGTGGACGAAATCAAAGAAGCAAAATCAATCACACTCGATTTTGATTTAGTTGAATACATGTCCTCCGCTGGTCTCCGCCAAGTTGTTGCAACTTACAAGCTCGCCAAGGAACTTGGCGCTGACTTCAAAGTTATCAACACTGGCAAGGAAGTATTTAATATCTTTAGCCTTACAGGCATCGATAAGAAGATTAATATCACCACTAAGGAATAAAAAAATGCCGAGGAGTTTCTCCTCGGCATTACTTATTTTATATCGAAAAGCGTTTTTGCATTTTGATTTGTTATGTCACATACCTCCTGCGGCGTGAGGCCTTTGATTTCAGCCACCTTTTCCGCCACAAAGGAAATGAGGCTTGAATCGTTGCGTTCGCCACGGTGCGGTGTAGGCGCCATATAAGGGCAGTCGGTCTCGAGGAGGATTTGCTCTATTGGCAAAGCCTCTACGACCTCGACGGCCTTCCTAGCGTTTTTAAAAGTGACTACACCGCCGACACCGATGTACATACCAAGCTTTGCATATTCAATGGCCATCTCCTTGGAACCAGAGAAGCAATGAATAACACCACGAGGTCCCATCTCTTTTACAATGTTAAATGTGTCCTCGTGAGCATCCCTATCGTGAACGATGATTGGTAAATCAAGCTCGTTCGCGATTTTTATCTGCCTCTTAAAAAGATCGATCTGGTCCTCACGTGGAGCGCCATCCTCATAGTGATAATCAAGGCCTATCTCACCTACAGCAACGGCCTTGTCCTCGGACTTTAAAAGATCATAGATTACATCCAAGTCGCCCTTGCGCTCCTCACCTATATCCTCTGGATGGAATCCGAGCGCAGCGTAGATGTAATCGTATTGCTGCGCAAGCTTTAAACTGCGGTACGAGGACATTAAATTCGTACCACAGGTTATAACGTGACTTACGCCTTTAGTTGGAAGAAGACCGAGAAGTTCCTCTCGGTCTTCGATAAAGGCTTCGTCATCATAATGTGCATGAGTGTCGAAGATATTGTTCATTAGCGGAATTTTGCTCCTGTTTCAAAGTCATCTACGAAGAGAACCTTGGCACCACCGTCAGCTGTGTCAGCTGCGATAATCATACCTTGGCTCTCAACACCACAGAGTGTTGCAGGTTTAAGGTTCGCAACTACGATAACCTTGTGGCCTATCAAATCCTCTGGTGTATACCACTGAGCGATTCCTGATGCTACTGTACGCTCGCCCTCTCCATCGTCCAAAGTAAGCTTCAAAAGTTTCTTAGCACGTGGAATAGGCTCGCATGCCTTGACCTCCGCTACGCGAAGTTCAACCTTGGCAAAGTCATCAATAGCAATCTGTGGGAGGCCCACAATGCCAACCTTGTCATTGTTTGCCTTCTCAGCGGCTGCTGCCTTTGCCTGGCGCTCGGCAACTGTCTTCATCATCTCTTCTTTATCTACACGAGCGAAGAGTGGTGTTGCCTCGCCAACCTTGATGCCAGCATCAAGTGTGCCCCAAGTGTTAAGGGTTGCATAGTCGTTGCCGTTGGCATTGGTCTGCTCAAAAATCTTGTCAGATGTATCTGGCATAAATGGCTTAATCATGATACCGAGGAAGCGGATAGCCTCAATGAGGTTGTAGAGTACTGTGCCAAGGCGTGCCTTTTGTGACTCGTCCTTTGCAAGTGCCCAAGGTGCTGTCTCGTCGATATATTTGTTAGCGCGCTTTGCGATGCCGAGGATGACATCAAGTGAGTCCGCAATGCGATACTCCTTGAGGAGGTCCTCTACGCGAAGCACTGCCTCAATGCAAGTTGTCTTGAGTTCGTCATCGAACTCGCCAGAACATGATGGTTCCTGAATAACGCCATCAAAGTACTTGTTTGTCATAGCGATTGTGCGGTTAACGAGGTTGCCGATTGTATTGGCAAGGTCTGAGTTATAGCGCTCAACCATTGTGTCGTATGTGATAGAACCATCTGATGCATAAGGCATCTCTGAGAGCAAGTAGTAACGTACTGCGTCAACGCCAAAGAGTTCAACAAGGTCATCAGCATAGATGATGTTGCCCTTGGACTTACTCATCTTGTCCTCACCAAAGAGGAGCCAAGGATGACCAAATACCTGATTTGGTAATGGCTCACCAAGTGCCATGAGCATGATTGGCCAATAGATTGTGTGGAATCTTACGATGTCCTTACCGATGATGTGTACGTTTGCTGGCCAAAGCTTCTTATAAAGGTCAGATGATCCATCTGGATCATAACCGATAGCTGTGATGTAGTTTGAAAGTGCATCGATCCAAACATAGATAACGTGCTTGTCATCAAATGTTACTGGAACGCCCCACTTGAATGAAGTACGTGAAACGCAGAGGTCCTGAAGGCCTGGCTTGATGAAGTTGTTAAGCATCTCCTTCTTGCGTGCCTCTGGATAGATGAACTTGTCGTTGCTTTCAATATAGTCCTCAAGTTGCTTTTGATACTTAGAAAGCTTTAAGAAATATGCTTCTTCCTTAGCGGACTTAACCTCACGTCCGCAGTCAGGGCACTTACCATCTACGAGCTGTGACTCGGTCCAGAATGACTCACAAGGAGTGCAATAAAGGCCCTCGTACTCGCTCTTGTAGATATCGCCCTGGTCATAGAGCTTTTTGAAAATCTTCTGTACAACGCGCTCGTGATCCTCGTCTGTTGTACGGATGAACTTATCATATGTTGTATTGAGAAGATCGCAAATTTCACGAATCTCGCCAGCTACCTTGTCAACGTACTCCTTAGGAGATACGCCAGCAGCTTTTGCATATTCCTCGATCTTCTGTCCATGCTCGTCTGTTCCTGTAAGGAAGAATACATCATAGCCTTGCATTCGCTTGTACCTCGCAAGTGCGTCGGTCATAACGATTTCATAGGTGTTGCCTATGTGTGGCTTACGACTTGTGTAAGCTATGGCTGTGGTAATATAGTATTTCTCTTTATCTGCCACGTCCATTCCTCCTTCTATAATAATAAATAACTTAGATATAATAGCACAAAAAAAATAAACTGCCAACATAAATTGACAGTTTAAGGTAAATTTTAAATACTAACCCTTTTGAGCTACAAATACATCAGCAATACCATCGCCATTTTCCTTGACTGCGGTTCCATCAACCATCTCATTCATGCTGAATGAAATTTCAAGTTCACGAAGGTATCTATCACGGGAATCGCTTTCATTTTCAGCAAATGACTCCCATTGCTTTTTCATCTTTTTTAGTTTCTTGTCACCACTGATTGCTTCGTTTTCAGCAAAACTGAGCCTTCCGCGATCATCCATATATTTTCTCCCTAACAATGTATTGCTAACAAAATATTAACATTTTAATAATATCTAGTCAAGCAATTTACAAGACACGTGTAAACAGTTATAATTATTACGTACAATTTTTTAAAGGAGTCGATATTATGGCAAACAAGTACCCAACTATATTGCTTCACGGCTTTATGGGATTTGGTAAAGGTGACTGGATTCATGACTATATGCTTGAATACTGGGGCTTTAAGTTCTTCTGGAATAAGAAGCACAATGTAATCCCTTATCTCACTAAGAAGGGCTACGAAATTTACAACCCACCACTCGGTCCATGGAACTCTGCATGGGACCGTTGCTGCCTCCTCTATGCTTACCTTTTAGGTGGCACAGTAGACTATGGTGAGGCACACTCTAAGAAGTATGGCCACGCACGTTTCGGTCGTACATACCCAGGCGTATTAAAGGACTGGGGACAGCCAGGCGACCATGCCAAGATTAACATCGTTGGCCACAGCCTTGGTGGTTCATTCGTAATCGCATTCTCTGACATGCTTATGAACGGTTCAGCTGAGGAGCGTGCAGTTACACCTGAGAGCGAACTCTCTCCACTCTTCAAAGGTGGCCAGGGTGACCTCCTCCACACAGTAACAACACTTGCTGGTGTTAACAACGGTACAACAATGGCATCTAAGCTCATGGAAGGCGATGGCTATCGCAAGATCATGAAGGGCGTTTGCTACGGTGTTGGTACTATTGGTCGTATGGGCTTCATGACTCATTTCTGGGATCAGAGACTTGACCAGTGGAACATCACAGCAAATCCAGAGGACAAGCCAAAGTTTGCTCATATTGCTAAACCAGACGAATATCGTGACGGCGCTATCGCTTACTCAAACTGCAAAGAGGATAACGTTGGTTGGGAAATGACTCTTGAATTCCAGGCTGAGGCTAACAAGAACAGAAAGCCAAATCCTAACACATATTACTTTGCTTATGTTGGTGAAGCATCTGAGCCAAAGGCTAACGGCAACCACAAGCCAATCTGGGATGCTATGAACTTTGTACCTTGGGGTGCAGGTTGGGTTACAGGTAGTGCTTGGTCAGACGAGATGGCTAAGGTGTATCCTGAGCACTCAAATAAGGAAGAATGGCTTGCTAACGACGGCTTTGTAAACGTACTTGGTCAGCGCGCTCCATTCAATGCTCCACAGGAGGAGTTTGAAAAGGGCAAGGAATTAAAGCCAGGTATGTGGTACAACATGCCAACAGCACATCAGTGCCACCTCTCATGGAACGGTGCCCACATCTCAAAGGAACAGTTCTTTGCTTATATGGACGACATGTTTGAGAGAAACGCAAACCTTCCTGGTTAAACAAAAATTAAAGGGGTTCGGTGAAAACCGAACCCCTTATTTTTTTACTTAAAAAGACCTACGATTACATCGACAAGTCCATATGTGAGTGCCGAAACGATGATGCCTGCGATTGCAACACCAACAGCGATTACCTTGAAAGCCTTCTTGTTATCCATATTGAGGAAT
>JAUNQL010000068.1:0-3013 GCA_030536195.1 Clostridia bacterium
ACGATTAAAAAGGCGGCAGCAGCAGCCGATTTGATTGTTGAGGGTCAGATGGCAGAGGCGATGAACCTCTATAACACCAAGAAGAAAAAGAAAACAGAAGAAGATGAAGACACCCCCGTTTAAGAAAAGCGGGGGCTTAAGTCTTGCTCAAAGGAGTTTGTATGTCAGGTTTTTCTCATGCCTTAAAGGGCTATGAAGACTACAACAAAATAAATGATGCTGTCGCTCAAAACGCCCTACCAATCGGCGTTTTGGGTGTCTCCGCTATACACAAAGCACTGATAATTCATGCTCTTCTGTCAGAGCAAAAGAGGCGTGCTTTTGTCATCACACCAGATGAGGCAACAGCTAATAAAATCTGTGATGACCTCATAAGCTTTGGCACCAAGGCACTGGTCTTCCCAGCAAGGGATATCACCTTGCTCTCAGACCAGACACGCTCTACTGAGTACGAGCGTGCAAGGATGGGAGCACTCTCCGCATGGCTTCAAGGCCAGTGTGATGTAATCGTCCTCCCATCAGTTGCTGCATGTCAGAAGACACTCCCTGCCCATGTGTTGAAGGACAGGATGATTGACCTCAAAGTTGGTAATGAGATTGATCTTGAAACTCTCCTTCGTGCCTTTGATGCAGCTGGATACAAGCGCGCAGATGAGGTAGAGGGCAACGGTCAGTACGCCGTTCGAGGCGGTATTGTAGACTTCTTCCCACCTGATAGGGAGAGGCCTCTAAGGCTTGAACTTTGGGGCGATGAAATCGATACAATTGCGGAGTTTGAGACAGAGAGTCAAAGGCGCACAGACAACGTAGATTCAGTAAAAATCACACCTAGCACAGAGATATACTGTGATGACTTAAATGAAAGACTTGAAGCAATTGTAAAGAAGCTTAAGAAGGACAATGCCAAGGAGAAAATCTATCGCGACATCGATAAACTAAATGAGGGCATTTCCATTATCCTTGATAAATATATCAATGTTGCGTATGAGGATTCTATGACTCCTCTCTCATACATGTCAGAGCGCGACTTACTCTTCGTCCTTGAGACAGCAGCGGTTAAGGAGCGCACAAATGCTGGTGTTAAAATCCACCACGAGGAGATCAAGGAATCCCTTGAATCAGGCGACTACATCAAGCAGTTTGGCGACCTGATGATAGGCTTTAGTGCACTCTGTGAGGACTATAAAAATGCCAATACTATCTACCTTGATAATTTCGCAAGAGGTAGTTTCGATACACCGGTTAAGGACCTATTTACTTTAAGTCTTGGTCAGATGCCGGCGTGGAACGGCACTGTCTCTGCGCTGTGCGAGGACATCCTCGAGCGCGGCACAACGACAGTGGTAGCAGCCGGCACTGAAAAGGGTGCCAAGGCGCTCGCAGAGGATCTTGTCGAGAAAGGCTACAAAGCCTTCTACTCCCTATATCCTCCAGCAGAGTTCCCGACTGGCAAGATAACTGTAATACCAAACACCTTCTCAAGTGGCCTTAGGATTCCGAGTTCAAACTTTGAACTCATCACCCACGGCCAGGTGAGCGGTGGCATCAAGAAGAGATATCGCAACAAATCAGAGAATGCTTTCCACAGCCTTGATGAACTTCACAAGGGTGACTATATCGTTCACAACATGCACGGTGTAGGCGTTTTCGATGGTATCGAAAACCTAAGCGTTCAAGGCGTCACTAAGGACTATATCAAAATCAAGTACGCCAAGGGTGACGTGCTTTACGTCCCTGTCACTCAGCTCGACCTTGTATCAAAATACATAGGTCCGCGCGATGACAGCAAGGTAGTAAAGCTCAACCGCCTTGGCGGTAAAGAGTGGGAGAAGTCCAAGCAAAAGGTTCGCTCAGCCGTAGGCGATATGGCCAAGGAACTGACCGAACTCTATGCCAAGCGACTTCAAACTCCTGGCTATGCATTCTCAGAGGACATCGATATGCA
The DNA here is from genome assembly GCA_030536195.1 of Clostridia bacterium. GTDB lineage: Bacteria > Bacillota > Clostridia > Oscillospirales > Acutalibacteraceae > UBA1227. The sequence goes on from JAUNQL010000068.1 coordinate 1,946, forward strand.
GAGCGACTTTGAGCGTCGCTTTGAATACGATGAGACAGAGGACCAGATTCGCTGTATCAACGAAATCAAGCGCGACATGGAACGTCCTGTCCCAATGGACAGACTCCTCTGTGGTGACGTTGGATTTGGCAAGACAGAGGTTGCACTTCGAGCAGCATTCAAGTGCATTGCTGAAGGCAAGCAGTGTGCAATTTTGGTTCCAACAACCATCCTTGCTTTCCAACACTACAACACCATCGTCAAGCGTTTCGATGGTTTCCCATTTGAAATAGAAATGCTGTCCCGCTTTAAAACTGCGGCACAGCAAAAGAAGATAGTTAAGAATATCAAAGCGGGATACACCGACATTGTTGTCGGCACACACCGCCTGATTTCTAAGGATGTTGAGTTTAGGGATTTAGGTCTCCTCATCGTCGATGAGGAACAGCGCTTTGGTGTTGCACAGAAGGAGAAACTCAAGGAGAAATTCCCGAACGTTGACGTACTAACTCTCTCCGCAACTCCAATTCCAAGAACCCTCAATATGGCAATGACGGGCATCCGTGACATGTCAATTATTGAGGAGGCTCCACTTGATAGGCACCCAGTTCAGACTTACGTTGTTGAGTATGACCCAGGCGTCATTGCCAATGCGATAGAGAAGGAACTTCGCCGTGGTGGCCAAGTTTACTACATGCACAACAATGTTGAGACAATCCAGAGTTGCGCTGCCAAGATTCACGAACTCGTGCCGGATGCCAGGATCGGCATCGGTCACGGCAAGATGAGCGAGGAGGAACTATCTGAGGTTTGGCGCAGGCTGGTTGAGGGCGAGATAGATGTCCTTGTCTGCACGACAATAATCGAGACAGGTGTTGACGTACCTAACGCCAACACGCTGATTATTGAAAACTCAGACAGGCTTGGTCTCTCGCAGCTTCACCAGATACGTGGCCGTATCGGTCGTTCCTCACGCCGTGCGACGGCGTACTTCACCTTCTATGGTGGCAAGGAGCTCACCGATATTGCATATCGCCGTCTCACCGCCATTCGTGAGTATACCGAGTTCGGCTCCGGCTTCAAGATTGC
>JAUNQL010000068.1:3113-6107 GCA_030536195.1 Clostridia bacterium
ATCTATCGTCGCATAGCTGACGTTAGGACAAGTGAGGATGCGATGGATGTAACGGACGAACTCATCGACCGCTTTGGCGAGCCACCTCAGTCCGTACTTGGACTGATTGAGGTCTCGCTCCTCCGTAACACTGCAGCCACTCTTGGTATATATGAGATTGGCCAGGTTAATCAGAACTTGCTCCTTTACTGGAACAATATTGATATGCGCGCTGTCACTCGCCTTAACGAGGCGATGCGTGGCAAGATACTTGTCAGCGCTGGTTCGCGTCCATATATCTCGGTGAGGGTTGACACTCCATCCGAGACTATCAAGACGCTCAAGTCCGCGCTGCTCATCCTTGCCGCAGCACAAAAACAAAAAGTGGACACATAACGTGTCCACTTTTGTTTTAGTCGATGTTGAGGCGGTGCTTCATTATGAAGCAGTCGAACCAGAAGAGCAATCCAGAAAGGATTGTGTTGAGGGCGAGTGAGCCCAAAACAACAAGCTGGAGTGCCTTGCCGCCACTTGTGTTGATGATGTCGTAGTAGTTTGGAATAACCTTAGCTGCAACAGCGAGGTAGATACCAACAAGGATGTAACCTACGATTTCAAGGATGATGTATGCCATTATTGTTCCAAGTGCCTTATGCTTCTTGGAGAGGAGCATACCAAATCCAACTGATGAGTACCAAGTGAGGATGTAACGTGTTACGTAGGAGAAAACAAGAAGTACAAGTTCTACTACGAATACCCAAATTGGTACACCAAGTTCATCACGAAGGAAATCCCCTTCACGGTCTAGGACTTCTTTAACTGTGTCGCTTAGCTTCTCGACAAGATCAACGAGTTGGTCGTAGTGACCAAGCGTGATGTAGAGTGAACCGAAGGCGATGATAAGGCTGAAGAAAATCCAAATCCAAGAGTTAAAGAGCTTGGATGTGACGAGGCTTGCTGGACGAACAGGAAGTGTGTTCATGAGGTAGCCTTCGTCAGTGAAGAAGTTCTTGTAGAAACGATAGACCATAAGGAAAATGGTCATGATGATAAGTGCAATAAATGCAATTACATAGATTGTTGTGATAAGGGACGACAGTGTCTTGATAATCTTAACGAATGTTGCAGGAACATTGTCGATAAGATACTGGCGTGATGTAAGCCATGTAAGGAATCGTCCGATTGCAGCGATTACAAGTACTGCAAGATAAGTTGGGGCAGCTATGCGTCCAACAGAGAAGAATTCGTGCTTTGTAAGTTTGCCTAGCATCTGAACACCTCCCTAAAGAGACCGTCAACCGTGTTGCCCTCTGCCTTAACCTCGTCAACACTTGCGTGTTTGAGAATTTCACCCTCACGGATGAAGACAAATTCATCAAGTACTGGCTCGACGTCCGCAATGAGGTGGGTTGAGATGAGTACTGTTGAATCGGCTGGGTGGTTGTCGATGATTGTTTCAAGGATGTAGTCACGTGCTGCTGGGTCAACGCCACCGATTGGCTCGTCGAGCAAGTAAAGTTTTGCGTCGCGGCTCATGACTAAGATGAGCTGAACCTTCTCGCGGTTACCCTTTGACAGATCCTTAAGCGGACGCTTAGGATCTATGTCGAGACGGTCAAGCATCTCATACGCGCGCTCCGCATTAAAGTCCTTATAGAAATCTGACATAAAGTCAACATGCTTTGTGATTTTCTTGGAGAGATCAAGATAGTTCCTCTCTGGGAGATAAGCTACAAGCTTCTTGGTTTCAACTCCTGGTTTGTTGCCGGCGATTGTAATTTCACCAGCTGTTGGAAGGAGAAGTCCACTTGCAAGCTTGATGAGTGTGGTCTTGCCACTACCGTTTGGTCCGAGAAGTCCAATTACTTTTCCTTCTGGGAGCTCAAGGTTGATACTCTTGAGCGCGGTGAAACTGCCATACTGCTTTTTTAGGTGTTTACATTCAAGGATGTTAGCCATATGCAGTCCTCCTTTTCTTTGACTTAGGAATTTTATCATATTTTTACTTCTTTGTACATATAAAAGTAAATTGACACGTGACGCAAAACAAGGTATTATATTTTAGTATTTTGATTTATTTACTTTTGAGAGGGGATAAATTATGAAAGGACGCGACTCAAGAAAGCAGACAATAATTACAGCTGCCGCTGCAATTGTTGGCGCAGCAGTTACTGGTGCAATCATTGGCATCACAGCTGTTACACCTTTCGTATATCAAAAAGGCTCTGAAGCTGTTGATAAAGCAAAGCAGAAGCACACTGATGGAATGCCAGCTGCTAAGGCAAAGAAAGCTGAACTTGACGAACTCAAGAAGCAGAAGAAACAGCTTGATAAGGATAAGAAGGCTCTTGAGGCTAAGAAAAAGAATGCTCGCAAAGCTCAGGCAAAGAAGATTTATGAGGAGCGCGTAGCAAACGGTTATGAGGCTTCAATGCCACTCCTTAAGAGTGAGGCTGACAAGGCTATTGCTGATGCCGGCAAATATGAATTTGACGAGAGCAAAGCTTCAAAGCCTAAGAAGGAAAAGAAATCCAAGAAGTCTGCTCCTATCGTGATGGAGAAGCAGGAGAAGATTACACTTGGTGCAACAGTTGATAACGTACCAACTGCTGACGGTTCTGAGCCAGACTATTCAGAGTCTGCAAGCATGTTTAAGGGAATTAGTTTCTAACTTAACATAGCAAACAAAGTTTAAATTAAAATTAAAAGGGAGATTTAATTTTATGATTAAGAAAGTTTTAAAAATCGTTCTCGCAGCTGTAGGTGCAGTTGGAGCAGGTTTCTTTGGTTACATCGTATGGGCAATCAATCCATTCAATATGCCAGCAATCTTTAAGCGCAATTATCCAGAGGCATTTGAAAAGTTCCCACTTAGCGTGATCAGCCCATTCATTAAGATCTATTAATCAAAAAAGTGCTTGCATTTTTAAGACATCTTGTCTATAATAATCAAGCACTTTAAATATCGCGGGGTAGAGCAGTTGGTAGCTCGTCGGGCTCATAACCCGGAGGTCG
>JAUNQL010000069.1 GCA_030536195.1 Clostridia bacterium
TATTAAAGGAAATAAGAGGTTTTGTCAATACAAGTCCCTGTTTTGGGACGACTAAAAAATTTGTGCGAACATTTTGTTGACATTTTGATTTTGACGTGTATAATGGACTTGTAATCAAATAAATGTTCGGTTTAGAAATTCTTTTTGGAGGTAATTGGTATGACACTCGGTTTTGGTATCAAAGTTATTTTAGAAGTAGCAGTTATTTTACTCATTACATACGGTATTTTTAACGAGGACAAGCTCATCGCATTTGAGGACGAGCTCGCTCCAGTACTACGTTTCTGCTTCCACAAGTATATCTTGAAGGACGTTAAGAAAACTAATAAAACTCCTGTATCTCACCAGCAAAAATCTGTTCGCCAAAAGGCAACATTCAAGGTTATTTCTGGCAAGCAGCCAACTCACAATGTAAATCGTGAGGTAGCATAACTCGTTGGCAAGAGGTCCCCCATATACCTCTTCACCATATAACAAGTTCCCTAGACAAAGCAAGAGCCGTGGCCCCCGCCACGGCTCTTGTTTTATATTCATTACATATACTGTTCTGCGTCTTCTTCGTTTTCCCAGTTGTGCCAAACGTTCTGTACGTCATCGTCATCCTCAAAGAGGTCAAGCATCTTGGCCATAGCCTTTAATGAATCCTCATCCTCAAGTTTGGTGTATGTTGATGGGATGTACTGAACCTCAGCAAGTGCAAATGTGTAGCCAGCTGCTTCAAGTGCCTCGCGAACTGCGCCGATATCATTTGCCTCTGTGCGGATCTCGTAAACTGATTCGTCGTCAGACAAGAAGTCAACTGCGCCAGCCTCAAGAGCTGCGTCCATGAGTGCTTCCTCGTCAACGTCCTCTTTCTCTACTGCGAGAACGCCATAGCGGCTGAACATAAATGATACGCAACCATTCTGTCCCATGTTGCCGCCACACTTATCAAAGTAGTGACGAACGTTACCTGCTGTACGGTTCTTGTTATCTGTAAGAGTCTCTACCATTACTGCGATACCTGATGGACCGTAGCCCTCGTAGATGTTCTCCTCGTAGTTAGCTGTTGAACCCTCGCCGGCAGCCTTTTTAATAGCGCGGTCGATGTTGTCGTTTGGAATATTAGCAGCTTTTGCTTTTGCAATAACGTTTTTAAGTTTTGAGTTAGAAGCTGGATCTGGTCCGCCTTCCTTAACTGCTACTGCGATTTCACGGCCAATCTTGGTAAAAACCTTGGCCATAGCGGCGTCGTTTGCGCCCTTTTTACGCTTGATTGTACTCCATTTTGAATGTCCTGACATTAGAACAACTCCTTATTTATCTCGAAATTTACTGTTTTATTATACAACTTTTAATGCTTTTGTCTATTCAAAGTTTCGGGCTTCCCAAATTTTTTGGAAGAGTTCATTGATTCTCTCTGTTTCACCCTCAAGGTGGAGGTAGCCAAAAAGTGCCTCGAGTCCTGTTGCTGCATGATAGTCGGCAGAGGACATATTCTTTGGGGTGTGGTTTGTATGTGCGTTGCGACCACGTTTGAAAACATCAAGTTCCTTTTCACTGAGGTCGCTTTCTATTACGCGAAAGGCCTCAGCCTGAGCTGCTGCGCTTACAAACTCCAGCTTTTCTTTGTGAAGCTCACTGCCTGGACGATTGGCCTCTTTTACAAGGGCCTCACGAACTAGGAGTTCAAAGACACTGTCGCCGAGGAAGGCGAGAGTCAGCGGGCTGTATTGTAAATTATCCATAAAATCACCTTATGGGACATAGTCGAACTCTATGTCATAAATGTTTACTGTGTCTCCCTCTTGGATGCCACGCGCTTGGAGCTCGGCTTCAATACCAGAGCTTACCATAACTCGCTGTAAGTACTGAAGGGACTCATAGTCATCAAGGTCAACTTTTGAGAGGATAGGGATGAGCCATTCACCCTCAACAACATAGTAGTCGGCATCCTCTTTCTTGATTGTGAAGTTGCGGTTGCCCTTCTTCTTCTCATAGAACTCGAGTGGGATTTCTTCGGCCTCATATTGCTTGATAGGAGGGAGGGTGGCAAGCTTCGCTGCTACGGCATTAATGAGTTCCTTGGTGCCCTCCAAAATTGGAGCACAGATGCTAAAGTACTCATAGCCTTCGCCCTCAACAAATGACTTAAAGCGCTCAATCTGTTCCTCACTTGCCATGTCGGTTTTATTGCCGGCAACAATCTGAGGGAGATCCGCCATCTCTGGGTTGAACTTTAAAAGTTCGGCGTTGATTGTCTTGAAGTCCTCGATTGGGTCACGGCCCTCGGAGCCGGCGACGTCCACGATGTGGACGAGCATACGGCAACGCTCAACGTGACGCAAGAAGTCATGGCCAAGGCCAATGCCATCGGCTGCGCCCTCGATGAGGCCTGGGATGTCGGCCATGACGAAGGAGGAACCTTCTCCCATGGAGACAACGCCGAGAACTGGTGTGATAGTTGTGAAGTGGTAGTTACCAATGTTAGGCTTTGCCTCTGATACAACTGAAATCAGGGTTGATTTACCAACATTTGGATAACCGAGAAGTCCTACGTCAGCAAGGAGCTTGAGTTCAAGCTGAACTTCCCATTCCTCGCCAGGCATGCCATCCTTGGCAAAGCGAGGAGTCTGGCGTGTAGGTGTTGCAAAGTGGACATTGCCCCAGCCACCTTTGCCGCCATGAGCTGCGATGAACTCGTCCTCGGTGCTCATGTCTGCCATGATTACGCCACTCTCGACTTCTCTGATAATAGTTCCACGAGGCACGTCGATATAGAGGTCCTCACCCTTCTTGCCATTGCAATGTGAGCCTCTGCCATCCTCGCCGTTTCTTGCGGAATACTTTTTCTTGTAGCGGAAGTCTGCGAGTGTCGAGAGGTTAGTGTTTACGCGAAAAATGATATTTCCGCCACGGCCACCGTCACCGCCGTCAGGTCCGCCAGACGCAACATACTTTTCGCGATGAAAAGCAACTGCGCCATTTCCGCCTTTGCCGGCTTTTATTGTAATTTTTGCTATGTCTACAAACATAATAATACCTCTGTGGAAATCCCAAAAATTCGTTACTATATTAATAGATATAAATGGAGTTGTCAATTTAATAAGTTGTAAAATGGAACATTATATAGTAAAATTGTTATATATGTGCGCGTGTGCGCGCGGAAAGAGGGCTAATAAGATGAAAAAACTTATAGCATTACTCATATCAATAGTTTTGATATTTTCTCTTGCAGCTTGTTCTAAGACTGGTGGAGATGACAAGGATGGTCCATCGGGTGGCGATGTAGAAGTCACAGGAATAGGAACAACTGCCAAGATTACGATAACAGAGGATAAGCAGGGTACAGGTACCATGCTTAACGATGCTAAGTTGCCAAGCTTTTCAGTTGATGGCGAGAGCGCAGCAATTGATGCAATCAATGCTCGCATCGAATCAGAGGTTGTTGCATTTTGCAACGAAGCTGCTGCCGAGCCACTTCAGTACGCTGTGGCTGACACAGCCGAGGTCAACACTGACAGATACCTCTGCGCAGTAGTATTTTACGGCAGGCCACTCAGCGTTGGCATGGATCACGACACAGTTGCATCTTACGTGTATGATAAGGCAACTGATAGTGAAGTATCAATTGATGACGCTTTCAAGATTGCAGGATACGATGCATCGAGTTTTGATTCTCTTATCAAAACTTTATTTAACCAAAAGGGACTTGGCGACAAGTTGCTTGAATCAAAAGTTGTAGGATTCAACTTCCTTCAAAATGGAATGCCAGAGTTCTTTGTATCAATCAGATATGACACAGGATTCGATGAGATTATCGAACTTATTAAGATAAATCCTGATACGAAATCATTCGATCAAACGTCATATGCTCAGTTTGTAGCATAGTTTGGAGGTTATTATATGGCAGACGAGATTAAAAATGAGCTTGAGCAGGTTGCAGAGGAGACAACAGAGGTTGTTGAAACTGATATAACAGAAGAGCCTGAGATGGCTGCTGAGGTAACTCCTGAAAAGGAAATAGACACCAAGGCTATCATTGAAAATATATTTAACAGAAAGCCAGCTGAAGCTGGTGCTGATGAAAAGAAGGATGAGAAGGTTAAGCGTCCAGAGAATATCTTTTCAAAGCCAATCCCTGTAACTCAGGATGAGGCTGCGAGAAAGGCACGCCTCAAGATAGTTATCATTGAGGGCTTGCTTTTTGGCGCATTCCTTACAGCTATTACAGCTATCTATTCACTTTCAGGACTTGAACTCAAACTTGACCCGGAAAACGGAGTTAATACTCCATCTATCTGGTTCTTCCTTATCGAGTTCATCGTCTTCTCAGCTATCATGTGCGTTGGCGATTACTATTTAACAGAGCGCCGCGTAAACAACTACAATGCCAAGATGGCAGGCATCAATATCGACATCGGTGACGAGATTGAAATGGCTCTCAAACAGCAAGAGGCAGATGGCATAACAGCAGAGGACGCTGCTGCTCAGAACATGTCAAACGGCGAGGAGAAGCAACTCATTGAGGTTAAATGCATCTCTGGGGAAGAGTCATTAACCGATAAGATTTTCGAAGCATTTATTGCAGAGGAGTCAGTTGGTTATATTAAGACCTGCAAGGGTGTAATTGTTGATCCAAATGGATTTGAAAATATTGTTTTGAAAGTTTTTGAATTCGCACTTCGTGAGGGCGACTTCAAAAACGGTGTTGCTATGGAACTTATCAATGCTGCCAAGGCATCGGCATCTGATAACACACTTGCTGCTGTAGCAATTCCAAAGTCTGTATATGGTAATATCGAGCTCAATGTTTCGGGTGGCGAAAAGTACGGAATTACATATTCAGAGGAAATCAAAATACAAGAGGCATATCCAGGTGCCTTGATGGGAATAAAAGGTGAACTTAAGTGATTAGTATACTTTCAAAAATTTTTATAAAGGATGCTAATGATTTCACAAGCCCGGCTATTCGCCGGGCTTATGGTACCTTATGTAGCATTGTTGGCATCTTCCTTAACGTATTGATGTTCGCTGGTAAGTTTATTGCCGGTAACATTGCAAACTCAGTTTCTATTACAGCTGATGCGTTTAACAACTTGTCAGATGCAGGTAGTTCAATCATTACTTTGCTCGGCTTTAGGCTCGCTGGCAAGAAGCCTGACCCAGACCATCCATTTGGTCACGGCAGGATTGAGTACCTTTCAGGTCTTGCAGTGTCTGTTCTTATCCTTGTGATGGGCTTTGAACTTATGAAGTCATCTGTTACTAAACTCATCCATCCAGAGCCAGTTGAGGCGAGCCTTCTCGCTGGTGGCATAATGGTTGCCGCTATCTTAATCAAACTCTACATGGCTTTCTATAACAAGACGATTGGTAAGAAAATTGATAGTGCGGCCATGGCAGCAGTTGCTGCGGACTCACTTTCAGATACAATCTCAACTGTTGTAGTTTTGATTTCTATGATACTTTCCAAGTTCATAGATTTCCCAATCGATGCAGTTGCAGGTATCTTTGTTGCAATCCTTATTTTGAAGACTGGATTTGAGTCAGTTCGCGACACAGTAGCACCGCTACTTGGTCAAGCACCTGACCCAGAATTTGTGAGGCGGATTGAGGAGATTACAATGGAATCTACTCATATCGTTGGTATTCATGATCTCATCGTTCGTGACTATGGTCCAGGCCGTGTCTTTATTTCACTTCATGCTGAGGTGCCAGGAAATGAGGATGTATTTATTCTTCATGATGAGATAGACAACGCTGAGTTTAGACTCAAAGAGAGGCTTGGCTGCGAGGCAACAATCCACTTGGACCCAGTTGATGTGGACAACGAGCACGTTGCTGTAATGAAGGAAAGAGTTGCTGAAATACTTAAGGGTTATGACGAGACTTTGACCTTCCATGACTTTAGAATGGTACCAGGTGAGACACACACCAACTTAATCTTTGATGTAGTTGTACCTGCAAAATATGCAAAGTCAAACAGCACAGTAAACACTGAACTTCGTGAGCTTATTCACAAGGAATGTGAAGATTGTTTTGCTGTCATTACGGTTGAACAGTCATACGTATAATTGGTGATAAAAATGAGCGAAGAGAAACTTAACT
>JAUNQL010000070.1 GCA_030536195.1 Clostridia bacterium
GGACTTAAGACTATCGAGTTTGTAGAGAACAAACAAACTAAAGGTTGGCCGTATCCCAATAGCGAATACTTTACCCATGGCGATTATAAACTTCATTACAGAATCGATGCCCCAAAGGGCAGCGAAAAAGGCAAGATGTTCATGATTCACGGCTTTGGCTGTGACACAACTTTCTATGATGAGATGGTTGTTGAATATACCAAGAAGGGCATGCGTTGCGTACGCGTTGACCTCCCTGACTTTGGTTATTCAACAAGAGAAGTTAAGGGTATCAACTATGTTGACAGAGTAGATATGCTCCTTAAACTTATGGAATACCTTGATTCTCTTGAGAGCAACCCAGACAAATGGATTGTTGTTGGACACTCAATGGGTGGCTCAGTAACACTTGACATTGCTGATAGGGATCTCCCTTACGTTAAGGCATTCATGCTCTATGCTCCAATGTTTATGTTCAACGTACCACCAATCATGTCCAAGATGTTCCAGATGAAATGGATGGGCGCTATGATGGATACAGCTCTCAAGTATGTTATGCCTTATGATGCACTTGTTAAAGTTGTTCTCCTCATCGCTACAATGTCTCCAAGATATATTGCGAAGTACGATGCTTCTAAGGCAGCAAACCCACTTCGCCTTAAGGATACAGGTAAGGGCCTTTGCTACATGAGCTCAAAGGCATCTCATCCAGCATACGAGGATATGAAGAAGATCAAACAGCCAGTACTCCTTGTTTGGGGTGGCCTTGACCTCTTCGTACCAAAGTCAAAGGTTAAGAAGCTCTCTGAGAGCCTTCCTGATTCAACAGAAATCTATACAGTTCCACTTGCAGGTCACTGCGTAGTTCAAAACTTCGCAAAGAAGTGTGCAAAGTACGGTGTTGATTTCCTTAAAAATAACAAAATGTATTAAACAAAAAGCCTCCCGAAATCGGGAGGCTTTTAATTTGCTTAAATTAGATTTTGTCGTTTGAACCGAGTACGTCAACGATCTTGTGACTTACCATATCCTTAACAGCTTCACGAGCTGGCTTTAAGTACTGGCGTGGGTCGAAGTGACTTGGGTTCTGTGCAAGGTACTGGCGGATAACAGCTGACATTGCAAGACGGATGTCTGAGTCGATGTTGATCTTGCATACTGCGAGCTTTGCAGCCTCGCGAAGCTGATCCTCTGGGATACCAATAGCGTCTGGCATTTCGCCACCGAACTCGTTGATCATCTTGACATATTCCTGAGGAACTGATGATGAACCGTGGAGAACGATTGGGAAACCAGGAAGTCTCTTGATGCACTCCTCAAGTACGTCGAAACGAAGTGGAGGAGGAACGAGAATGCCGTCAGCATTTCTTGTGCACTGGTCAGCAGTGAACTTGAATGCGCCGTGGCTTGTGCCGATGGCGATTGCAAGTGAGTCACAACCTGTGCGAGAAACGAACTCCTCAACTTCCTCTGGACGAGTGTATGATGAGTCAGCAGCTGATACGTTAACCTCATCCTCTACACCAGCGAGTGTGCCGAGCTCGGCCTCTACTACTACGCCGTGGTCGTGAGCGTACTCAACAACCTTCTTAGTAATCTCGATGTTCTCATCGAATGGGTGAGATGAAGCGTCAATCATTACTGATGTGAAGCCACCATCGATGCATGACTTACAGATGTCGAAATCTGCGCCATGGTCAAGGTGAAGAGCGATAGGAACCTCTGGATGCTCCTCAACTGCTGCTTCAACAAGTTTCTTTAAATAAGTGTGATTTGCATAGGAACGAGCGCCTTTTGAAACCTGGAGAATTACTGGGCTCTTAAGCTCAGCAGCGGCATCTGTGATACCCTGGATAATTTCCATGTTGTTTACGTTGAAAGCACCTACAGCGTAGCCGCCATCATAGGCTTTTTCAAACATTTCTTTTGTTGTTACAAGTGGCATAGTGATACCTCTTTCCTTAAATATTACTCAAATATTATAGTATAGTAATTATACATTGTCAAAGGTATGACAATATGATAGAATAACTTATATTTTTTATGAGGCGATTATATGGCAAAGAAAGAAACTTACGAACTTTCAAACAAAATAGCTAACTTAAAACCTTCTCTTATCAGAGAGATTTTGAAGTCAACTTCTGACCCTGAGACAATTTCTCTAGCAGCAGGAAACCCTGCGCCAGATGCGTTCCCAGTTGAGTCGATTTCAAAGATAGCAGCTGACATCTTCCGTGAGGATCCTATCGGCGCCCTTCAGTATGGTATTACTGAGGGCTATCAGCCTCTCATTGATGAGATTAAAACATACCTTAAGACCAAGTACCAGATGGGCGCCGAGTTCGACTCGCTGATTATCACATCTGGCGCAACCCAGATTATGGAGCTCCTTACCAAGGTGCTCTGCAACGAGGGCGACTGCGTTGCTTGTGAGGACCCATCATTCATAGGTTCACTCAACTGCTTTAGGTCCTATGGCACCAAGCTCTGTGGCGTTCCAATGCAGGCTGATGGTATTGACGTAGATGCTCTTGAGGAGTTATTTAAAAGCGACTGTAAAGTTAAATTCCTTTACACAATCCCTAATTTCCAGAATCCAACTGGTTATACAATGTCTCTTGAGAAGAGAAAGAGAGTATACGAACTCGCTTCAAAGTACGATGTTATAGTACTTGAGGACAATCCATACGGTGACCTTAGAACATCTGGCGAGGACCTCCCGACAATCAAATCATTTGATACAGAGGGCCGTGTAGTATACGCTGGCACATTCTCAAAGCTCATTGCTCCTGGCATCCGTGTTGGTTATGTTTTAGGCCCAACACCTCTCATCGCTAAGATGACAGTTGGTAAGCAGACAGAGGACGTTCACACAGCAATGTTCAATCAGATGCTCGTTTATCGTTGGATGAAAGAGAACGATATCAACGAGCACATCAAAGATATGCAGAACATCTATGGCAAGAAACTTGATGTTATGTGCAACGCTCTTGACGAGTATTGTCCAAAGCTTGAGTACATCCGTCCAGAGGGCGGCATGTTTGTCTGGTGTAAGTTGCCAGATGACATCGATATGATGACTTTCTGCAAAACTGCTGCTGATCACAAGGTTGCAGTTGTACCAGGTATCGCATTCCTCCCAGATGAGGATGAGAGTACACAATTTATTAGACTTAATTTCTCTACACCAACCGATGAGGATATGGTGAAGGGAATCAAGATATTAGGAGAACTTTTATAATGGAAGAACAAGTAAAGAAGAAAAAGGTATTAAGCCTCATTCAGCCAAGTGGCACACCAACTCTTGGTAACTATTTGGGAGCTTTAAAAAATTGGAATGAGATAGCAGAGGAGTATGACTGCGCATTTGGTGTTGCTGACCTCCACGCTATCACAGTTCGTCAGGATCCAGCAAAATTCCGTGAGCAGATTAGAAACATGTATGCGCTTCTTATCGCTATCGGCCTTGACCCAGAGAAGAATATCCTCTTCGTTCAGAGCCAGGTGCCAACACATGCACAGCTCGCTTGGATTCTTGACTGTTATACACAGTTTGGTGAAATGAGCCGTATGACTCAGTTCAAGGATAAATCAAAAACACATGCTGACAACGTAAACGTTGGCCTTTTCGCATATCCAGCACTTATGGCTGCTGATATTCTTCTCTATCAGGCCGACCTCGTTCCAGTAGGTGCTGACCAAAAGCAGCACCTTGAGATTGCTCGTGACATCGCTGACCGCTTTAACGGCATCTATGGCCAGACTTTCACAAGCCCTGAGCCACTCTTCGTTAAAGAGGGTGCTCGTGTAATGTCACTCGCAGACCCAACTAAGAAGATGTCCAAGTCTGATGCTAATCCAAAAGGCTTTATCTCTATGCTTGACACGCCAGATGTCATCATGAAGAAGTTCAAGTCTGCTGTAACAGATTCAGATGCATGCGTTAAGTACGCAGAGGGCAAGGATGGCGTAAACAATCTTATGAGCATCTATAGTGCTTGCACAGGCAAGTCATACGATGCTATTGAGGCAGAGTTTGCTGGCAAGGGCTATGGTGACTTTAAAGTTGCAGTTGCAGAGGCAGCAATCGAGGAACTTCGTCCTGTACAGGATAAGTTCAATCAGCTCATCAATGAGCGTGCATACCTTGAGGATTGCATGAAGCAGAACGCTGAAATCGCTACCAAGATTTCTCAGCGCACCCTTGATAAGGCTATGAAGAAGATTGGCTTCTATCAATTTAAGGGTTGACATATATAATTAATAGGGTTTAAACTGTAAAAGCCCAAAGGGCACTATATTTACAAGGAGGTTCACATAATGGACGCAGACGCGACACCACGAAGTTGCATCAAGACATTTATGAATAACGTACATGAGTGGGCCACTTGGGGAAAGTGCGCCCTATAAGGTTTTGTATTGAAATACACCTCCTTGCTCATGTGCGAGCAAGGAGGTTTTTTTATGGAAGAGATGAACTTTGAATCATTGATGTCTCTAGTTGAAAAGGGCGACTTTACGCTTCTTCGCAACGAGCTTTCAGAGATGAATGAAGTCGATATCGCGGAGTTCCTTGGCGAACTCGATCGCGATGTCATGATTAGAGTATACCGCATCCTTCCAAAGGATATTTCAGCAGAGGTTTTCTCATATCTTGAGTCTGAGGATCAGGGCGATATCATCGCACTTATTTCCGATACCGAGATTAACAAACTCGTTGATGACTTGTTCCTCGACGACGTCGTTGACCTTGTTGAGGAAGTGCCTGCGAACCTAGTAACTAGAATTCTTCGCAACGCATCCCCAGAGACGCGTAAACTCATCAATACATATCTAAACTACCCAGAGGACTCTGCTGGTAGCATCATGACAAACGAGATGGTTGAGCTTCATGACAGATTGACTGTTCAAGAGGCAATTGACCATATCCGTCGTACAGGTATTGATAAAGAGACAATTTACACCTGCTATTGCATCGATAATAGTAGACACTTAAAGGGTACAATTGACCTCTCTGATTTGGTATTTAATGATAAGGACGCTCTTCTCCGTGAAATCATGGACGATGATAAGCAACTTATCTATGTAAACACACAGGATGACCAGGAGCATGTAGCAGAGGTAGTAAAGCATTACGACCTCCTCGCTGTTCCAGTTGTAGACAACGAGAACAGACTTGTCGGTATCGTTACTATCGATGATATCCTCGATATCATCGAAGAGGAGACCGAGGAGGACTTCGAAAAGATGGCTGCCCTTTTGCCATCGGAGGACGAGTACCTCAAAACCCCAGTACTTGTTCTTGTTAAGAACAGAATTGGTTGGCTCTTGGTTCTCATGATTTCAGCAACTCTCACTGGCTCAATTATCCAGAACTTTGAGGATATGCTTGCTGTAATCACAGGACTTACCGCTGCAATTCCAATTATCACTGGTACAGGTGGTAATGCGGGAAACCAGAGTTCAACACTTGCAATTCGTGCCTTGGCACTTGGTGAGATTGAACTCAAGGATTGGCTCAAAGTTCTCTTCAAAGAGATTAGAGTTGCCCTTATCTGTGGCGCGATTTTAGGCGCTGCAAACTTCGCAAGAATGCTTATTCTACACAATCCGGGTGGTATGGAAGTTTACATCACAGTATCAGCTGCTATGTTTATCGCAGTAATTATCGCTAAGATGATTGGTTGCATGCTTCCACTTCTTGCAAAGCTCCTTAAAATTGACCCAGCAGTTATTGCGGGTCCAGTGATTTCAACACTTGTTGACTCACTCAGTCTCCTTGCATATTTTGGTCTTGCAAAAGCATTTTTAATCTAAGACAAAGCTCCTCATTTTTGAGGGGCTTTCTTTTATATATCAAATGTATTGATTTTAGCGTAGTAACATGCTAATATGGTAAC
>JAUNQL010000071.1 GCA_030536195.1 Clostridia bacterium
TCTCTAACCAAAGACGTGAATTTATGGGAAGTGCTTGTACAACAGGCCATACAGAGGATGCAATCTTTGTATACACAACATTTACCAAGTATGGTGATGGACGCGTTGAACTCACGGCAGTTGATTATTCACCACTTTGGGTTAACCGCTATGCAGAGGGTGGAAGTTACGTTTACGAAATTACAAATGTAAGCGACACATCCAAGATTTCTAAGAATGCTGATGGTGCTGCTGCATCTCTTGAAAGGACCAAGAAATTGGTTGACGAAGGATTCAAATCTTTTAATGGTTAAATGAACAAAAAACGCCTTGTTGTAATTGACAAGGTGTTTTTTTATGGTAATATTAAAAGGTACACTTATTTTATTAATATTAAAGGTATTAATAAAGAATAATATATATATGGAGGCAAAATTATGGCTAACAAATGGGTTTATATGTTCAGCGAAGGCAACATGGATATGCGCAACCTTCTTGGTGGTAAAGGCGCAAACCTCGCTGAGATGACCTCTATTGGTCTTCCTGTTCCTCAGGGCTTCACAATCACAACAGAAGCTTGCACACAGTACTATGAGGACGGTCGCAAGATCAACGACGAAATCATGGCTCAGACCATGGAAGGCGTAAAGAAGATGGAAGAGATCAACGGCAAGAAGTTCGGTGACCTCCAGAATCCTTTACTTGTATCTGTACGTTCAGGTGCTCGTGCATCTATGCCAGGTATGATGGATACAATCCTCAACCTCGGTCTTAACGACGACGTAGTAGCAGCTATGATCGCTGGTAACCCAGATCCAGCTTTCGAGCGTTTCGTATATGACTCTTACAGACGTTTCATCCAGATGTTCTCTGACGTTGTTATGGAAGTTGGTAAGAAGTACTTTGAGCAGCTCATCGATGAGATGAAGGAGAAGAAGGGCGTTGTTTATGACGTTGACCTTACAGCTGCTGACTTAAAGGAACTTGCTGCTCAGTTCAAGGCAGAGTACAAGAATCAGCTTGGTGAGGACTTCCCATCTGATCCAGTTGTACAGCTCAAGCTTGCTATCGAAGCAGTATTCCGTTCATGGGATAACCCACGTGCAAACGTATATCGTCGTGACAACGACATCCCTTATTCATGGGGTACAGCTGTTAACGTAATGCCAATGGTATTCGGTAACCTTAATAACGAATCTGGTACAGGTGTTGCATTTACTCGTGACCCTGCAACAGGTGAAAATAAACTTATGGGTGAGTTCTTAAAGAACGCACAGGGCGAAGACGTTGTTGCTGGCGTACGTACTCCAATGCCAATCGCTCAGATGGAACAGGAGTTCCCAGAAGCATACGCTGAGTTCATCAAAGTATGTGAAACACTTGAGAACCACTATCACGACATGCAGGACATGGAGTTCACTGTTGAAAACAGAAAGCTCTACATGCTCCAGTGCCGTAACGGTAAGAGAACAGCTCCTGCAGCTCTTAAGATCGCTTGCGACCTCGTTGACGAGGGCCACAAGACGGAGCAAGAAGCAGTTCTTATGATCGACCCACGTAACCTCGATACACTTCTTCACCCTCAGTTTGATGCTGCAGAGCTTAAGAAGGCAGAGGCACTTGGTGCTGGTCTTGGCGCATCTCCAGGCGCTGCTTGCGGTAAGGTTGTATTTACAGCTGATGACGCAGTAGCATGGGATGAGCGCGGCGAGAAGGTAGTTCTCGTTCGTCTTGAAACATCTCCAGAAGATATCTCTGGTATGAAGTCTGCTCAGGGTATCCTCACAGTTCGTGGCGGTATGACATCTCACGCAGCAGTTGTTGCTCGTGGTATGGGTAAGTGCTGCGTATCTGGTTGTGGCGATATCAACATGGATGAAGACAACAAGCAGTTCACACTTGCTGGTGTTACATTCAAAGAGGGCGACTATATCTCAATCGATGGTTCAACAGGTAAGATTTATCAGGGTCTTATCCCAACAGTTGACGCATCAATCGCTGGTGAGTTCGGTAGAGTAATGGCTTGGGCTGACAAGTATAGAAAACTCAAGGTTCGTACAAACGCTGATACACCTGCTGACGCCAAGAAGGCTCGTGAGCTCGGCGCAGAGGGCATCGGTCTCTGCCGTACAGAGCACATGTTCTTTGAGGCTGACAGAATTGCTGCATTCCGTGAGATGATCTGTGCAGATACAAAGGAAGAGCGCGAGACAGCTCTTGATAAGATCCTTCCTTATCAGCAGGGCGACTTCGAAGCTCTCTATGAGGCACTTGAGGGTTGTCCTGTAACAATCCGTTTCCTTGACCCACCTCTTCACGAGTTCGTACCTACAGAGGACGCTGACATTGAGCTCCTTGCTAAGGCACAGGGCAAGCCAGTTGAGGACATCAAGGCTCTCATCTCTGGTCTTCACGAGTTCAACCCAATGATGGGTCACCGTGGATGCCGTCTTGCAGTTACATATCCAGAAATCGCTGCAATGCAGACAAAGGCTGTTATCCGTGCAGCTATCAACGTTCAGAAGAAGCATCCTGATTGGAATGTTAAGCCTGAGATCATGATCCCACTTGTAGGTGAGGTTAAGGAGCTCAAGTTCGTTAAGGCTGTAGTTGTTGAGACAGCTGACGCTGAAATCGCAGCAGCTGGTTCTGATCTCAAGTACGAAGTTGGTACAATGATTGAGATTCCACGTGCATGTCTTACAGCTGATGAAATCGCTGCTAACGCTGACTTCTTCTGCTTCGGCACAAACGACCTTACTCAGATGACATTCGGCTTCAGCCGTGATGATGCTGGTAAGTTCCTTGGCGCATACTATGATGCTAAGATCTTCGAGAACGATCCATTTGCTAAGCTTGACCAGACTGGTGTTGGCAAGCTCATGGAAATGACACTTAAACTTGGTAAGCCAGTTAACCCTGCACTTCACTGCGGTATCTGCGGTGAGCACGGTGGTGACCCAACATCTGTTGAGTTCTGTCACCAGATTGGTCTTGACTACGTTTCATGCTCACCATTCCGTGTACCAATCGCTCGTCTTGCTGCTGCTCAGGCTGCAATCAAGGAAGGCTAATTAAATAAGTTAATTTCCCCGTATTTCAAAAATACGGGGAAATTGTTTAGGGGAGATAGAAATGCAAAGTCGTAATTATGGACTTGTTACGGCTATCACTATGATTACAGGTATCGTTATCGGTTCTGGTATCTTTTTCAAGGCCGACAACATACTTGAATACGCTAACGGCAATGTATTCCTTGGCGTAATTATATTTGTAGTGGCAGCGATTGCAGTTGTATTTGGCGCTCTTACCATTTCACAACTTGCAATTCGTACCGACAAGCCAGGCGGAATTGTATCTTATGCGGAGGATTTCGTTGGCAATGGTGCTGCAACTATGTTTGGTTGGTTTGAGACATTCCTCTACCTTCCAACACTTGATGCTCTAGTTGCATGGGCATCTGGTATCTATATCAGCCAGCTTTTGGGATTCCAGGATTTCTCAGTAGGACGCAATACAATAATTGGACTTATTGTGGTAACTGTGTTCTACCTCATGAATGCTATTTCTGCAAAAGCAGGTGGATGGTTCCAAAACACATCAATGTTTATCAAGCTTATTCCTCTCCTTTTAATCGCAGCGCTCGGACTTATCTTTGGAAACCCAGGGGTGGAGTTTTCACAGGCGTCAGGCGATGCTTTTAAAGAGAGCGCAAAGGATCTTGCGTGGCTTGGAGCATTTGGACCAATCGCTTTCTCATACGATGGTTGGATTGTATCAACATCAATCTGTCATGAGATAAAGGACAGCAAGAAGAACTTGCCGCTCGCACTTACATTTGCACCTATCGCAGTTCTTATAGTTTATCTTGCATACTTCCTTGGCCTCACATCATTCTTGGGCGTTGACACAATTCTCGAGATAGGCGATGACAGTGTGTTTGTTGCCGCTACCGAGATGTTTGGCGACTTCGGCGCAAAGCTTATCCTTGTAGCAGTAGTAATTTCAATCCTTGGCACAGTTAACGGTGTAAGTTTGGGACTTATCAGACTTCCATATTCTCTTGCACTTCGTAACATGATGCCATTCTCAAACACATTTAAGAAAGAGAATGAGAAGCTTGGTGGCATGCCAGTAAACTCAGCAGTTTTGGTATATGTACTTACAATTCTCTATTCGATTTTAAACTATGTAATCATGACCAGTAAGAATGAGTTCGTTGCAGGTCTTGATATATCAGAGATTGCAATCTGTGTATTGTATCTCATCTACATCGTTTTCTATGTGGCAGTTATCAAGCTTGCCAAGAAGGGCGAGATTAAGAGTAAGTTCCTAGGCTATGTTGCACCAGTGCTTGCAACAATAGGTTCACTTATAATCTTCTCTGGTTCAGTTGTTAAACTCTCATTTGCAGTTTATGCAGCTGTTTGCCTTCTCTTCCTTGGTATCGCTTACCTCTACTACAAGAGAAATAAGGACAACATCATTGTTCGAACAGATGAGGAATATCACGAGGCAATCGAGGGCGCAATAGACAACATTTAAGGGTTTTACTATGGAGAAAAGCAAAGACAAAATTCGCCATGAAAAGGTGTGGGCTTATTTACAGTATATAAACAAGCCTTTGATGAAATACCTTTTCGATGAATCATATGACGAAATAGATGTTGACGGTCCATTTTTGCTTATCGCAAATCATTCAACTGATTTGGATCCACTTATCTTGGCATCTTGTTTCCCAAGGAACCAACTCTATTTCGTAGCATCAGAGCACATCTTCCGTCTTGGACTTATTTCCAAGGCGCTCGAGTGGCTCGTAGCGCCTATTCCAAGGAAGAAGGCGTCAGCCGGTGCGGACACAGTTAAGATGTGTCTCCGCCGTCTCAAGGCCGGCGACAGCGTAGGCCTTATGGCAGAGGGCGAAGCCACATGGAACGGCGTGTCAACGGACGCATTCTCAGCGACGGGCAAGCTCGTTAAGAGCAGCGGTGCATCGCTAGTTACGGTGCGCATAACTGGTGCATATCTCTCAAACCCTCGCTGGGGCAGCAAGGGCAGGAAGGGCAAAGTTGAGGCCCGCCTTGTCCATATCTACTCACCTGAGGAAATTGAAAGCATGAGTGCGTCAGAGGTTCTTGACGCTATCAACCGAGACATCTATGAAAACTGCTGGGAGCGTCAAGCTGAGCACCCAGTGAAGTTCCTCGGTGACAAGAGAGCTGAACACATCGAGCGGGCCGCATTCCTTTGCCCGTCTTGTAAGGGTGTCGGTACAATCATCAGCAAGGGCAATGAGTTTAAGTGTTGGGACTGTGGTCTCCACGGTACTGTTACCGAGTACGGCACATTTGAAGGAATTGATATTCCAAATATGTACGAGTGGGACAAGTGGCAGTTCGAAGCACTCAAGAATATGGACTTTAAGCAGAGCGACAAAAAGGACGTCCTCTTTTATGACGACAACGTTTTGTTAACTCAGATTTTAAAGGGCCATGACACCAAAGTTATCGGCGACAATTTTGATCTTTGTCAGTATAGAGATAAATTGACATGTGGCATGTGTACATTCTATATGGATAAGATTACTAACATGTCAATTGTTCAAGCAAAGCGTTTGCTTCTTTCTTATGAGGGAAGCTACTTTGAAATAAAGGCCAACGACATTACTTCAGTTCGCAAGTATCTAGGTTATTGGCAAAGCAAAAACTGGGAGGTGGAGTAATGAATTTCTCAAGTATTGAGGTATGGTCATTCGTAATTCAAATCGGTATTGTTTTAACCGCACTTCTTTTTTCTAATTTCCTAAGACAGAAGAGCGCTAAAATTAGAAAG
>JAUNQL010000072.1:0-3590 GCA_030536195.1 Clostridia bacterium
GTGTCGCGCGTCAAGATGAGACGCATACCAACAAGCAAGATGAGTAAGAAGAACTGCTGTTCACAGTAGTCCAGAGCATGCCAAAGAATTGTACTCATGTCATCTTCTCCTGTTTAACCTTCTTGTCAATTACATGACGGCTAGCAAGTTCGCTATTGATGTCGTCAAGTGAAATTCCCATCTCTATCATTAATACCATTATATGATAGCAAAGGTCGGCGATTTCGTAAATAGTTTCCTTCTTGTCATCAGTTGCTGCTGCAATGATGACTTCTGTGCTCTCCTCGCCTACCTTTTTGAGGATCTTGTCGATGCCCTTTTCAAAAAGGTAAGTTGTATAGGAGCCCTCTTGCTTGTCTGTCTTGCGGCCCTCAATGAGTTTCATGAGTGCCTCAAGTGAGAAGACTGCTTCCTCTTTGTTCTCATAGAGGTCGTTGTAGAAACAACTTGTCTCACCTGTGTGGCAGGCAGGGCCGTCTGGGTTTACCTCAACAACAAGGGCGTCCTTGTCACAGTCAGCAGTGATGCTGACAATGTGCTGGTAGTTGCCAGATGTCTCGCCCTTGAGCCAGAGTTCTTGACGGCTCCTGCTATAAAAGCAGGTGAGGTTTTTCTCCATAGAGATTTTGAGGCTCTCCTCATTCATGTAAGCCAGGGTCAACACCTTTTTAGTGCTAGCGTCAACGACGATAGCAGGGATGAGACCCTTGTCATCAAATTTAAGTTCTTTAATATCTACCATAACTAAATCCTCACTGGAATATCATTTGCCTTAAGCTCTTGTTTTAGGTCAGCGATGTTGACCTCGCCAAAGTGGAAGATTGATGCTGCAAGGCCCGCATCAACTTTTGGAAGAGTTTTAAAGAGAGTGACAAAGTCCTCTATCTTGCCCGCTCCACCTGATGCGATTACAGGTACATCAACAAGGTTTGATACAGCCTCAAGCATCTCAAGGTCAAAGCCACCTTTGACACCGTCTGTATCGATTGAGTTGAGTACTACCTCACCCGCTCCGCGGTCCACGCAGGATTTAATCCAAGAGAGGGCTTCGATACCTGTGTCCTCGCGTCCGCCCTTGGCGAAGACGCGGAACTCACCGTCAACTCGTTTAACATCCGCAGAGATTACAACGCACTGGTCACCGTAAAGGCGAGCCGCGTCTGTTATAAGCTGCGGATTTTTAATTGCACCAGAGTTGACTGACACTTTATCAGCACCGCACTTGAGTACTCTTGCGAAGTCCTCTACAGTGTTTATTCCTCCACCTACAGTCAGTGGAATAAACACTTCGTGGGCCGCTTCTTTCAGAGTGTCAATAAAGATTGACCTGCCCTCAGCTGAGGCTGTGATGTCATAGAAAACAAGTTCATCAGCACCACAGGAGCTGTAGTACTTTGCAAGTTCAATTGGAGAATCAACATCCTTTAAACCTTCAAAGTTTGTGCCCTTAACAACTCTGCCATCTCGAACGTCGAGGCAAGGAATTATTCTTTTTGTAAGCATTACTTTGCCTCCTCGATTGCGTCTTTAAGATTTATCGCACCAGTGTAGTATGCCTTACCAATGATGCAGCCATAGAGATCCTTTGAACGGAGCCTCTTGACGTCCTCAATTGTTGACACACCACCACTTGCTACGATATCTATGTTGAGATTTTTCTGTAATCTCTCGTAAAGTTCATGGTTGGTACCCATCATTGCACCATCTTTGGAAATGTCGGTGCATATGATTGTCTTGACACCCAAGTCCTGCATTTCCTTGCAGAACTCTTCGCCATCGAGCTCTGACTTTTCAGTCCAGCCCTTGATAGCAACCTTGCCGTCTTTGATGTCAACGCCGACGGCGATTTTATCCTTGTACTTCTTTAATGCTTCCTTAAGGAACTCTGGATCCTTAACAGCTGCTGTGCCAAGGATAACTCTACCGATACCAGCATCTATATATTTCTCTACGGTCTCCATGTCACGGATACCGCCACCTATCTCTGTGAAGAGATTGGTGCTCTTTATTATCTCTTTTACAACTTCGATGTTAGGTGTCTCACCAGTTTTTGCGCCCTCAAGGTCAACGATGTGCAAGAACTTTGCACCGCTCTCCTCAAAATCACGACAGAGTTCTGGTGGATTTTCACTGTACACTGTCATCTCATTGTAGTCACCCTTGAAAAGGCGAACTGCCTTACCATCGAAGAGATCTATTGCTGGGAAGATATTCATATCTCACCCTCCTCGCAAAAGGCCTTGAGGATTTTAAGGCCTACTTCGCCACTCTTCTCCGGGTGGAACTGGCAGCCAAAGATATTGCCCTTTGATACTGCTGCAGTTACCTCCACACCATACTCTGTTGTTGCAACGACACTGTCATCTGTTGCGTTGGCATAGTATGAGTGAACGAAGTAAACGTATGCTTCATCGTCGATGTATTTAAAGAGTGGGTTGTCACGCTTGATGATAAGTTTGTTCCAACCCATCTGTGGAATCTTGAGACCCTCTGGAACGAAACCACGAAGTGGTTCAATCTTGCCCTTTAAGAGACCAAGTCCCTTGTATGAGCCGTACTCGAGGCTCTCCTCAAAGAGCATCTGCATACCGAGGCAGATGCCAAGGAGAGGCTTGCCGTTTGCGGCCTCCTCTATTACGACTTGGTCAAGTCCGGACTCGTGGAGTTTGCGCGCAGCATCCTCAAAGGCGCCAACGCCTGGGAGGATAATCTTGTCCGCGCTCCTAATCTCGTCCGGATCATTTGTGACCTTGGAGTCCGCACCTATTGCCTCAAGAGAACAGCAAAGTGAAAATAGGTTACCTACGCCGTAGTCTATAACCGCTACCATTAAAGTACCCCTTTCGTAGATGGAACTTCATCCTTGAAATTCTCATCAATTGTTACTGCTTTCTTAAATGTCCTACCTGCTGACTTAAACGCACCCTCAATGATGTGGTGTGTGTTCTTGCCCTCAAGTTGTTTTAAGTGAAGTGTGCACTCTGCATTACGAACAACTGCCCACCAGAACTCCTCAATGAGTTCTGTGTCAAAAGTACCTACTGACTTTTGAGTGAGTTTTAAATCGTAGCCGAGATATGCTCTGCCTGAAAAATCGAGTGCCGTTAAGATGAGCGCCTCATCCATTGGGAGGATGGTGCTACCATAGCGTTCAATGCCCTTCTTATCCCCAAGGGCCTCCTTGAATG
The DNA here is from genome assembly GCA_030536195.1 of Clostridia bacterium. GTDB lineage: Bacteria > Bacillota > Clostridia > Oscillospirales > Acutalibacteraceae > UBA1227. The sequence goes on from JAUNQL010000072.1 coordinate 3,189, forward strand.
CAAGGCCGAGGCAGATACCTATATCCTCTGTTGTGTGGTGATAGTCGACATCGACATCACCGTCGCAGGCGATAGTCAGGTCAAAGCGACCGTGTTTCGCAAAGAGAGTAAGCATGTGATCAAGAAAACCACTGCCTGTAGCTATGCTTGAATTGCCACGACCATCAAGGTCGAGTGTCAATTTAATGTCGGTCTCTGCAGTTTTACGATTGATTGTAGCTATTCTACTCATAAAACTTCCTCCTCTATCGCTTTGATAAGTGCTGTCATCTGGTCCATTGAACCTATTGTAATACGATTATAGTTATATAGTCTATCCTTTTCAAAGTGACGAATCAAGATACCTTTTTCTTTGAGCTTTAAATAGAGCTCCTTGCCACCAATTTTGTCGCTTGTTGCAAA
>JAUNQL010000072.1:3690-5807 GCA_030536195.1 Clostridia bacterium
AGAGAGCGAGACTTAGAAAAAGTCTGAGTGACAAGCAAGTTGTCATACTTTTTCGTGAGCTCGACAACGCTCTCGGCGCCAAAGTCGACGTAGGCTTCGTCAACTACAACAACGCTGTCGTTGGAGGCAACAATCTCCTCAATCTGCGCTTTGGTAAGCGCAATACCAGTTGGAGCGTTTGGATTGGCAATAAAGATTGTCTTGTTAATTCCCTTGTACTTTTCAATATCAATTGTAAAGTCATCCTCAAGTGGGATCTCCTCATAAGGAATGCCGTTCATATCGGCAAACACTGGATAGAAACCATAGGTGATGTCAGGGAAAACTGCTGGATGATCCTTGTCACAAAATGCCATAAAGGCAAAGTTTAAAATCTCATCTGAACCGTTGGTGAAAAGAATCTCATCCTTCTCTATTCCAAAATAATCACATGCTGTCATCACAAGCTTAGTGCAATCTGGATCTGAATAGAGCTGCAAATTCTGCAACGCCTTAGTCATCAAAACATTCGCAACTGGGCTTGGAGCAAAAGGTGATTCATTTGTGTTAAGTTTGTTGTACTTTTGATCCTTTGGCTGTTCGCCTGGGGTATATGGTACAAGCTTTTCATATTTATTTGAGAAATACTTACTCATCGTTATCCTCTGTCCTTATTACTGCTGATTTTGCGTGACCTGTGAGGCCCTCTTTCTTTGCAAAATACTCTATCTTCTTTGCGTCCTGCTCAAGCGCCTGGCGTGTGTAGTAAATGTACTGTGTCTTCTTGATAAAGTCATCCACTGAGAGTGCACTTGAGAACCTTGCTGTGCCTGATGTTGGCAGTGTGTGATTCGCACCTGCGAAGTAATCGCCCACTGCCTCTGGGCAGTCACGACCAAGGAATACAGAGCCAGCATGTTTGATACTATCAAGATATTTAAATGGCTCATCGACACAGAGCTCAAGGTGCTCTGGTGCGATTTCATTTGCTATCTCTATTACTTTATCAATTGTATCGGCAACGATAATCTTGCCGTTATCATCAATTGATGCACGTGCAATCTCGGCACGAAGGAGCATTGGAATCTGCTTCTCAAGTTCAGCTGATACAGCATCGGCAAGTTCCATTGAGTCAGTTACAAGTACGGCACTTGCCATCTTGTCATGCTCTGCTTGTGAGAGCAAGTCGGCTGCAACGTACTTTGGATTTGACTTGCTATCGGCAACAACCAAGATCTCAGAAGGGCCTGCAATCATATCGATTGACACCTTGCCAAAGACCTGCTTCTTGGCCTCTGCAACGAAGGCGTTGCCAGGGCCAACTATCTTGTCCACCTTTGGGATGGACTCGGTACCATATGCAAGGGCCGCGATTGCCTGAGCACCGCCGACCTTAAAGATTCTGTCAATTCCAGCGACAGACGCAGCTGCCAAGATAACTGGATTGATAGTACCGTCTGAAAGTGGTGGAGTTACCATTACTACCTCTTCAACACCTGCGATTTTCGCTGGAATTGAATCCATCAAAACGGTGCTTGGATACGCTGCCGTGCCACCCGGCACATAAAGGCCAGCCTTATCAACTGGAGTGATTCGCTGGCCGAGTATCGCGCCATTCTCGCGCTTTATCTCAAAGCCCTCGCGGCGCTGTGCCTCATGGTACTCGCGAATATTACAAGCGGCCTCTTTGAGGATTTCAATGAACTCGTCATCGACCTGACTGAGTGCTGCGTCGATTTCCTCCTTTGAAACCTCAAGAGAACTTAGCTCTGCTTTATCAAACTTTTTCTCATATTCAAAAAGTGCCTTATCACCATTTGCTTTGACGTTGTCGATAATCTCAGTTACAACGTCCTCTACATTTGAAAGAGGCTCAAAGCGTGCGAAAATTTCACTGTTTGGCACTTCGCCATACTTAAATATTTTAATCATTTAAGGTTCCTCACAATGTTTTCAATCTCTTCTGTCTTGAACTTAAAGCTTGTCTTGTTAGCGATAAGTCGTGCGCTTATTGGAACTATGTCCTCAATTACTTCAAGGTTGTTTTCCCTAAGTGTTGTGCCTGTCTCTACAATATCGACGATGACATCTGAGAGGCTGAGGATTGGTGCGATTTCAATTGAACCGTTCAAGTGGAT
>JAUNQL010000073.1 GCA_030536195.1 Clostridia bacterium
CCTTGGTATTATCACTGTGATCCAAAGGAAATTTTGAAGGAAGCTAAAATTGATCACGCTAAGAAGCTCGCAAAGGAATTTGAGGCACAGGGTAAATAATTATGCAATTTTTCATTACAGATAACTTTACTGGGGATTACTCAGTAATTATGGCAATAGTTGATTTCTTGCCAGTACTTTTCTATTTCCTTGCTGCATGGCTTGTGGCATCTGATTTGTATCAGTATGTTTCAAAGACCGCTTATGGTCTTTTAACTGCTGGTTCACTCATGTGCTTTATCGGCGGTGCATTCAAGGCACTTTGGAAACTCCTTTTCTGCTTTGGAATCAACTATCCAGCATTCTTTACATCTTTCTTCCCAATGCAGGCACCTGGTTTTATGCTTTATCTTGCCGGTCTTATTATGGCAATGAAGCAGCTAAAATCAGGCAAGGGCGGGGATGGAGTGAACATGATTACTGCTGCGACAGTAACATCATCAGTTCCACTCCTTGCTTTCCAGTCAATCGGCAGCGTGGGTTCACTCGTTTGCCTTACAATGCTTGGCTTTAGGACCAAGAACAAGATTGCTGGTTTGTACTTTATTCTTTCAATTGTATTCCTCTTTGCTATGGTTGGCCTTAGTGTTGCTCTTGACAGCACACTTGGTTGGGCTAACTGGCTTGAGCAGGGTGTAAATACAATTGGTCAGGTATTTTTCTTCCTAGGTGCTAGAAAAATGCATGAGAAAGGTTATATATCATGACAGATGTTTTAGCAATAGCTAAGAAGTATTTCTCGGTAACTTCTCTTGATGTTCCACCAGAGTATGCTGCTATGAAGACATCTAAGATGAGCACAGCTATTGAGCAGTACAACGTTGCTGGTCTTGGTAACATGACATTCCAGCATGCAAAGGGCATGATGGGTCTCATGAAAATGGAAATGATGACAGTTACACCACTTGAGCGTGACTTGCCACTTTTCTCATTTGACATTATTGATGTGCTTGGTAACTACACATTGATTATCGAGCTTTACGACGTAATGCTCGACAAGACTGACAAGTTTGAAATTGCTCTTGCTGATATTAAAAAGGATTATGCTGATTTGCCAGACGACGACAGAGGAGAGCATTGGTACGACAGTATCAAGATGGCGTCCTCTGTCTCGAAAAAGGGCAAGAAGAAGGCACTAGCAGAGAGATGTGACGAGCTCTTTGCTCGCTACATGGAAGCATACTTTGCGATAGCAAAGAATATGCCAGAGGTAGCGGACAAGGACGCAAAGAGGGCAGCATCCGATGCATATGTTCAAGGCCTTCTTGACAACGGCGGTCCATCAACAGATATCTTTGTTGGAATGCTCGGAAAAGAGAAGACAACAGAATATTTTAAAAAGTACATTTTCGGTACTGAAAGATAAAATAAGACCTCCACGATTTCGTGGAGGTCTATTTTTATTCTTCGTCTTCTTGTTCTTCTTCGATTTTCTCGATTAGGACTTTTTCAACTCGGCGCTCATCAGCTTCTAGGATTGTGATGCTTATGTTTTCATAAGTGAAGCCTTCGCTTGGTTCTGGGTAGTGACCGAGAATCTCGATACACCAACCACCAACGGTCTCACTTTCAAACTCGCTCTCTGGGAGTTCAAGTTCCTCAAAGAGGTCGTCAAGGATCATATCACCATCGACTTCGAAATCGTCCTCGTGCTCAATGATTTCCTCTTCAACTTCATCGCTTTCGTCCCAAATCTCACCAACGAGTTCCTCAAGTACGTCCTCAAGGGTTACTATACCGTGTGTACCGCCGTATTCGTTTGTGACAATAGCGAGATGTTGCTTGTTCTTCTTAAGCTCACGAAGGACGTCAGGGAGCTTCATTGTCTTGTATACAAAGCATGGCTCCATAAGTAGGTTTTTGAGGTTGAGCTTGTCGCCATCGGCGAGCGAACGTAAAACGTGGTTTATGTGGAGCACGCCGATGATGTTGTCGATATCGTCCTGATAGACAGGGATACGAGTGTAGGTTGCTTCGCGAATGAATTTGCGAATCTCTTTCTCGTCATCGTCGATGTCTATCGCTTCCATATCGACACGAGATGTCATTACATCAGAAGCTGATGTATCAGTAAAATCAATAGTTGCTTGGATGAGTTCTGAGCTGTCGCTTGAGAGGACACCTTCATCCTCAGCAGTTTCAATAATTGACTGGAACTCCTCAACTGCTTCGTCCTCATCCTCGTCATCCTGTTTCTCTGGACCTGTTATAAGGTTTACAAGTTTAACAGTGATGAATACAAGTGGGTAGAGGACAGTCATTAAAACTTTGATAGGAAGCGAGTTGCGCATTGCTATCGTATTTGGCTTTTTCTTGGAAGTAATCTTTGGAATAGTCTCACCAAAGATGATGATGAGAACTGTGATGATTACTGTACCAAGCCAAGTAGGGAATGACACATTCGCTTGAGTTTCAATAAGTGTGAGGAGTACAACCATCAATGATGAGGCTGCGATATTAACTAGGTTGTTGCCTATAAGGATGGCAGAGAGTGCGTCGTCAAAGCGCTGGCTTATTGCTAAAGCGCGCTGTGCGCTCTTCTTGCCGCTTTCTGCTTCATGCTCTAGTCTGACGTCGCTCGCCGCTGAAAAGCCCATTTCAGTGGACGAGAAGAAGTTAGAGAGGATGACGCAGAGGACTATGCCGATTGATACGAGGATAATTGGTAATGTACTCATGCTTCATCACCATCCTCTTCGTCATATATTTCGCCGACGAGTTCCTCGAGGATGTCCTCGATTGTCACGATACCTAAGGTGCCGCCAAACTCGTCTTTGACGATGGCGAGCGTTACCTTGTTTTGTGACATCTTTTCAAGGAGTTCATCGATATCCTCGTCCTTGTCGGCGAAGAATGGTTTATCCATTATACGCTTAATCTGTGGGTATTTATTTGTTTTGAGATATTGCTTTAAATAGCGTCTGATTGAGAGAACACCAATAATCTGGTCCTTATCACCGTCATATACAGGGAGTCTGGAGTGAGTAGAATCATTGATGTCACTGAAGATCTCCTCAGGTTCTTTTCTAAGGTCAACGCCTTGGATGTTAACACGAGGCGTTGAGATGGATTCAACTTTGATGCCTTCAAACTGTAAAGCAGAGGAGAGCAAATCACTTTGCTCCTCGTCAATAACACCACTTTCTTCGAGATCCTCGATGATATCGTAGATCTCGTCCTCAGTAACTGTTATTTCCTTCTCGGCTTTAGTAAGTTTCTCGGCAAGGCTGCCGATGCCTGAGAGAATGCTTGAGAGAGGGCTTAAAACCTTCATTAAAATAATTAAAGGCCCTGAGCATATTAGAACAGATGATTCACTGTTCTTCTTTGCAAAGCTTTTTGGCAACATCTCACCAACGAAGAATACAACAAGTGTGGTGATGATGGTACTAATAGATACCGCATTAAGCCCCCAAAGTCTAGTAACAAATACTGTTACTATAGAGGCGATAGAGATATGTACAATATTGGTACATATAAGAAGAGTAGTGATAGCCTTGTCAAAGTTGTCTAGCGCATAGAGTACGCGCTTTGCTCGGTTATCACCATGTTCAAGTGTGAGTTTCATCTTGTTACGAGAAACACTTGATAATGCGGTCTCAGTTACTGCAAAGAATGCTGCAAGACCTAGTAGAATTATGATTAATATTAATGACCCTCGACTGTCACCGTCCATTTAGGATCAAACGCTCCTTTCGTAGCTAAAATATTAGTATGTAGTATATAATATTAAATAGTAGTTGTCAAATAATCGGCTATGACTTAAAATAGTCTAGAATTTTATGAGAGGAGGGGTAGTATGAAAAGTTTTGAAATTGATAGCAATTCCTCAGGTGTAAGACTTGATAAGTTTATCACCAAGAACTTGCCTGCATTGCCACAATCGCTGATGTATAAGTATATCAGGACTAAGAAGATTAAAATCAATGGCAAGCGTGCTGAGATTTCAACCAGGCTCAACGTCGGTGACGTAGTTACAATGTATATCAACGACGAATTCTTTGAAAAGCCAGACCCACACTATGACTTTTTACACGCCTCTCTCGATTTACATATCCTCTATGAGGATTCGAATATTTTAATTCTTGATAAGAAAGTTGGACTCCTGTCTCATCCTGATGATAATGAGTATGTTGATACATTGATATCACGTGTTAAGCATTATCTCTATAACAAGGGTGAGTATGACCCAGAGTCGCCGACAGTGTTTACGCCGGCGCTTATCAATAGGATTGATAGAAACACCGGCGGTATCGTCATGGCGGCGAAGAACGCCGAGACACTGCGCATAATGAATCAAAAGGTCAAGGATAGGGAAATGCACAAGTATTACTTGTGCGCTGTGTACGGCAATTTGCCTTCTCAATCTGGTTTACTTGTTGATTACCTAATTAAGGATGAATCAAAAAATCAAGTTCGTGTCTATGAAAAACAGGTACCTGGTTCCAAAGAAATTAGAACAGCATATACTGTTTTAAAAACTGGCAAAGCAAAGGGCGTTCCGGTTTCCCTTTGCGAGGTTGAACTCCTTACCGGCCGCACTCATCAGATTCGCGCGCATATGGCATATATCGGATGCCCGCTCATCGGTGACGGCAAATATGGCTCTAACGCTCGTAACAAGGAACTGGGCTATAAAAAGCAGTTCCATTACAGCTATAAACTCTCATTTGACTTCACCACAGACGCGGGCATACTTGATTACCTAGGCGGCAAGTGCTTTACTGTATCTGATGTATGGTTCGCGACAGAGTTCCCAAACTTTTAATAAAAATATAAGCGGCTCACGTTTGTGAGCTGCTTTCTTATTGCTTTTAGTTTACATCAAAAGAAGCATTGCATATGAACCAAGGATTGAGCGAGCAAGCTGGCTCGCAAAGAGCTTATCGATAAGCTTTGGAAATGGTCCAAATCTTAAGATAGGGCAGATAGTGTAGAGAATGTTGCGTACGAAGTCAAAGAGTACTTCGCTGAACTTCTTTTCGTTATTGCTATAAATATATTCTTTATTTTCCATATTAAACCCTCCAATTAATACTGACCATAAACGTGTACGAATTCGTTTACTGCTGCGAGGTTTCTGATGTCTACATCGCCAGGAGCAAGGAGTACCTTGTCTGTTGCGAAGAGGTAACCACCATCAACACCGAGTTCGTTAACGAGTTTCTTAGCGTAGTCAACGCATTCGCTCTTAGATGATTCACGAAGCATTGCGAGTGGCATACCACCCATGAGTGAATGCTTGGTGCCGAAGAGCTTCTTGCACTCAAAGATATCGTCGTTTTCAACTACGAATGTTACTGAGTGAGCAGGTACACGCTCGTTGAGTAATTCGAGCTTTCTTGGGCCCCATTGTCCCTCTAAAACTGTAAACATATGGCCACCGTGGTTTTGGATGTATGTTGCCATGTTTACAAAGTCATCAAGGTAAATCTCCTCAAACTGCTGATCGTTGAGGAATGGAGGCATATGACATGGATTGAGTATCCATGGGAATTCCTTAAGTTTTGGCTCGCCGCCCTTAACAACTGCGTTTACACCATAGTCAAGGAGCCATGGGAGGTCCTTGATGTGAGGTGGCATTGTCATCATAAGGTGAGTCATCTTGATAAGGTCGTAGCAATACTCAGCAGCTGCGTCCTTAGCTTTGATGAATTCGTCTTTGTTACGACGAAGGTCAAGTGTTGTGCCTTTGAATCCACGAAGGAAGTCAAAGAAGAGGTCTGTTGGCATCTCAGC
>JAUNQL010000074.1 GCA_030536195.1 Clostridia bacterium
TAAACAGACAGATGAACGTTGTCACCGTTTATCAAAAAGGTGACGATGGTGAATATTCTGAACCAGTAAAGGCATTTGTATGCTCCTGTGGTAAAGAGGGTAGTGAGACACCTCTTGGCACATACAAGACAAGAGACAAGTACGATTGGCTCAAGATGGTCGATGGCACTTATGGACAATATGTTTTGAGATTTAACGATCAAATTTGGTTCCACTCTGTTCCTTATAATACAAAGAGCAAGGGTGACCTTGAATATGAGGAGTACAACAAGCTTGGTGAGAATGCTTCACTTGGCTGTGTAAGGCTTTCAGTCGCAGATGCGAAATGGATTTATGACAATATTGAATGGAATACAATGGTGTTTGTATACGATAGTGACGTTCCTGGCGCACTTGGAAAACCAAAGGCAACTAAAATCGATGTAAACAGCAAAAACAAGGGCTGGGATCCAACCGATCCAGACCCAAGTAACCCTTGGAAGACCAAGTAGTAGGAGATGATTTGAAATGAGTGATACAAAAGCATTATATGAGATGCGCGAAATTCGCGACTTTCGCGATATGATGAACCAAAGCGCTGAGATATTTGCCAACGAACCAGCGTTCAAGCTCAAGGACAAGAGCGGCGAATACTTTGACGTTACATACGCTGAGTTTAGGAAAGATATAGATGCACTAGGTGCAGCTATTACAGAGCGCTCATGGAGAGGCAAGCAGATTGCTATCATGGGACTTAACTCCTATCCTTGGATTACTACCTATCTTGCAACACAGATAGGCGGTGGATGTGTTGTACCTATCGACAAGGAATTGTTCTTTGACGATATCAACACAATTCTTGAGGTATCTGACACCAAGATTTTCTTCCTTGATAAAAAGGCTTATGGCAAGATTGCCGAGCGCAAAGCTGAGCTTCCAGAGGGTGTTGAGATTGTTGTGCTCGACGCTGCAAAGGGCGAGGGAGACTATATTGTATTTGATGAACTTTTAGAGCATGGCAAAGCACTTGTTGAAGCAAATGCACCATGCCTTGCAGAGTATAGAGCAGCAGAGATTGATCCAAACGCCATGAGCGTGCTCAGCTTTACATCTGGCACATCAGGCCTTACAAAGGGCGTTATGCTCTCACAGGCTAACATCTGCTTTGTAGTTGTATCAAACTGCTCTGTTGCAAAGTGTGGCCCTGGCGACCAGTATCTTTCTGTTTGCCCAATCCACCATACTATGGAGTGTACAGAGGGTATCTTGATTCCTCTTTACTGTGGTTGCTGTATAGCATTTAACAGCGGACTCTTGCATTTGATGAAGGAACTCCAAGAGGTTAAACCTACAATCTTCGTAACAGTTCCACTTATGCTTGAGAAGTTCCACGGCAGGATCATGCAGGCTGTATCAGAGAAAAAAGGCGGCCGCTTAAAGCTTACATTCGGTAAGCTTGTTGCTGAGGCAACAAACGCTGTAGGCGTTGATATGAACGACAAGATTTTCGAGGAGATTACCAAGAACTTTGGTGGACGCCTTCGTCTTGTTATCATTGGTGCTGCAGCAGTTCGCCCAGAGGTTATCAAGGACTTTAAGACATTTGGTATCACTTCATATATCGGCTACGGTATGACTGAGTGTGCTCCACTTATTTCTTGTAACAACGACCAACTCTTCACAACTGATTCAGTTGGTTTGCCAATCCCAGGCCTTGATGTCAAGATTATCAACGAGGACTCACAGGGTATCGGTGAAATCTGCGTTAAGGGACCAAACGTAATGCTTGGTTACTACAAGGATGAGACATTGACCAAGGAAACTATTGATGAGTTTGGTTACCTCCACACAGGTGACCTTGGTTCTATGGACGAGGATGGCATCTTGCGCATCCACGGCCGTATCAAGAACGTAATTGTTACCAAGAATGGTAAGAATATCTATCCAGAGGAGATTGAATATCACCTCAACAACAACCCACTCATTGCTGAGTCAATGGTAGTAGGTTTTGATGATGATGAAAACAACGAGACTTTAGTTGAGGCCAAAATCTTCCCAGATTTTGAGGCTATTAAGAAGAAGTACACAGACAAGGGCAAGGATCTTCCAACAGGCGATGAACTTTCCAAGCTCTTTGATGACATCATTAAGGATATCAACAAGAAACTTCCAAATTACAAGAACGTTAAGAAGGTAACACTTCGTGAAAAGGACTTCATTAAGACAACTACGATGAAGATCAAGCGTTATGCTAATATGGACGATGATAAAGAAGTTAAGGAAGAAGAAAACAAGGACGAAGTATGATTAAGAAGATAACGAGTCTTCTCCTCGTGCTTGCGCTGATTCTAAGCTTTGCTGGATGTAGCGCACACTTTACCGAGGAGGGACTTAAAACCGTCAATGCCACAGCTATGGGCGAGGCATATCACACATCAGTTGCGGAGAACTACAAGTCCGTAATGAAATCAGGACTTTATGAGCTCCTTCTTGATGAGAAGAACTGCGCAATAGCGCTCAAGGATACAACAGGTTCAATTTGGTATTCAATGCCAACCGTATCCAACTCTGTTGGTTCAGTACTCTCTGTTGACGCAACTGATGGCAGCAAGAGATATTACCTCAATTCTCAGGACAACGCAGTTGCCTTGGGAACAGCTTCTTGTGTCACTCATGAGGATGGTCTTGAGATTACATATAATCTTCAGGACAAGGCTTCAAACCCAGCTTTTGAATTGCCAATCACACTCAAGATTTCCCTTGAGGATGGCGTTTTGGTTGCGTCTGTTGACACATCCAAAATTGAGACATCCCACACGATAATTGGCATTGATATACTCCCAACATTTGGCGCTGTTGCAGAGCCAACAAGTGGCGACTTTATCCTAGTACCAGATGGACCTGGCGCTATGATTGATTTGTCAACTGCCGGAGAGTCAGAGTATGTATTCGATACCTATGGTACCGATCCTCGTAACACTGATGAGAACCCACATCCAGCACTCTTTGGAGCCTTTGGCTTAAAATGTGGCTCAAGTGCATTTGCAGGTATTGTCACTGACGGCGATGCCATTTCCAAGATTAAGGCAACAACAAGTACGGTTGACAATGTCTATGCATCTTTCTCTTATCCAACAAATGAGAACCTAGAGGTCTCATATAAATTCATCTCAGGCTCAGCTGCAACTTATGCCAGCCTTGCATCGATGTGCCGAGAACAGTTCATCCGTGATGGTATGTTTTCTACAAGAGTTGTATCCGCTGACAAATCTGTTCCACTCAATGTAACAGTAGTGGCTGATGGTAGCAACAAGTATGAGAACATCGAGGATATGATGTCGGTACTCAAAGCGAAGGGTATTAACGATATTAACCTTCGCTATGACAACGTCATTAGAAACTTTAAGGTTTCTAAAAACGTTGGTAGTAACAAGGAACTTGATTCACTCCGTGATTACTTATCATCACAGGGCTTTGGATTCTTTGTAACAGTCAACTTCTTTGACAAGAGCATCAGCAATCCTGAAAAGCTTTCATCTAAGATTATTTCCTTCTCTAAGAGGGTTAGTTCATATAACTTTGAAGGATATGTAATTGGCGATGTAGGTACTACACTCTCATCAAGCAGGGAGTACTCAAGACAGGATTACGCCAAGAATATCTTCTCTCAGGCTATCTCAATTTCAACTAACAAGAATTTGATGGTTGACCACGGAAACTTATACGCTGTTAAGAACGCTAACATAGTTTCTTGTCTACCTATCACAACCTCCTATGAGGAGAGTGAGTCTTACACTGCAATTCCATTTGCTCAGATGATTTTCCGTGGCGCAGCAGAGTATACAAGCCCATATCTCAACAGCTTTGATGAGGACAGCTATCAAAAGATGTTGCTTCGTAGTTTGGAATTTGGCGCTATGCCAGCATTTAGTCTCTCATTTGATGAGGACGATGCAACTTACTATGAAAACTGGAGTGCTAAGGCACTTGAGGCTTATGATCTCTTTGAGTCAGCTATGAAGGAAATCCGTGGTGCCAAGATGACAGACCACAAGAAACTTGCAAATGGACTCTATCTCAGCGAGTACAACAACGAGACATATATCTATGTAAACTACACGAGTGAGACAGCTTACTACAATGGCCTTACAATCAATGCTAACAGCTTCCTTCGTGTAAATTAAGGAGTCTTTATGAACGATAAGATTACTCTGCCACGCTTTGACTACATGTCGCAGAAGAATACATATTCTGGAAGCGTAGGTAATTTCAGATATAAATTCTTTCCACTTAAGAAGGATGATATCGAAACAGTCTTTGTCGCAGCCGCATACCACAACAATTGTTTTGAGGTAGAGGATGCAGCAGGACGCACAGTTAAGCAGGAATTTGAATACAGTCCAAAGGGCATTGATGACGCAACAGAATGGCTCCTTGGACAATTGGGTGATTAATTTGTCAGACTACAAGGAAAACATAAGGAACTTCTCCATAGTCGCACATATAGACCACGGCAAGTCAACACTTGCCGATCGTCTTTTGGAACTGACAGGGTCAGTTGCCAAGCGCGACATGACGGAGCAGCTCCTTGATAACATGGACCTAGAGCGTGAGCGCGGTATTACTATTAAAGCCCACGCAGTTAAGCTCGATTACAAGGCCAAGGATGGCCAGACATACGAGCTTAACCTTATCGACACTCCGGGTCACGTGGACTTTAACTATGAAGTATCGCGCTCACTCGCAGCTTGCGAAGGTGCGGTACTTATTGTTGACTCTACTCAAGGTATCGAGGCACAGACACTTGCCAACACTTATTTAGCACTTGATCATGACTTGGAAATTTGCCCAGTTATCAATAAAATAGACCTCCCAGCAGCTCATCCTGATGAAGTGTGCCAAGAGGTCGAGGATGTAATAGGCCTTGACTGTAGTGAAGCACCACGTGTATCGGCTAAAACTGGTGAGAACGTGGAACAGGTTCTTGAGCAGATAGTCAAGATTGTTCCACCGCCACAGGGTGACGCGAGTGCACCACTCAAGGCACTTATTTTTGACTCAATTTATGACAGCTACAAGGGCGTTATCGTTTACGTCCGCATCGTGGACGGTCAGATAAAAGCCGGCGATACTATGCGCCTTATGTCAACAGGCGCAGAGTTCACAGTAGTAGAAGTAGGCTACATGCGTGCCCAGTCTATGGAACCAGTTTCAGCATTGAAGGCCGGTGAGGTAGGTTACATCACCGCTTCAATCAAAACTGTTTCAGAGGCACGCGTAGGTGATACAGTAACCCTTGCAACCAACCCAGCAGCAGAACCACTCCCAGGTTACCGCAAGGTAAACCCAATGGTGTTCTGCGGAATTTATCCAGCTGATGGTGCTGATTACGAGGCGCTCAAGGAGGCGCTTGCGAAACTTCAACTTAATGATGCAGCGCTCTCATTTGAGCCAGAGACATCTGGCGCATTGGGCTTTGGCTTCCGATGTGGATTCCTAGGACTTTTGCACCTTGAGATTATTCAAGAGAGGCTTGAGCGTGAATATGACTTGGACCTTGTTACAACAATTCCAAGTGTTATCTATAAAATCCACTTAACAAGTGGTGAGGTTGTTGAGATTGATAACCCATCAAATTATCCAGACCCTGCAACTATTCAGTTCTGTGAGGAGCCAATTGCAAATGCGCACATCTTCTCACCACCTGAGTACGTAGGCCAGATTATGGACCTCTGCCAGGAGCGACGTGGC
>JAUNQL010000075.1 GCA_030536195.1 Clostridia bacterium
CTTCAAAGAGGTCACCACGAACGAACTCCTGCTCAAGTAAGCAGATTTCCTTGATCTGCTTGTTGATACGGCCTTCTGATGCCTTAGAGAAGATTGGGTTAGCAATGTACTCTTCCTTGTTAGCAACTGCTGTAGCTGCAAGAGCTGCTACTGCTTCCTCTGAAAGGAAGTTGAAGAGGAACTTGTTGTTCTTCTGCTCCTCATATGTTGCCTTTGTAGCGTCATCCCAAGCACCTGCTGCGATTGTCTTCTCAACAACGCTTGTAAGGATTGGCTTTGGAAGTGTATCTGGCTTGTTGAGTGAGCTCTCTATGATGATTGACTTCATCTTAGCAAGCTCATCGTCAGAGATTGACTCCTTGCACAAATACTCTGGGCTCATAGCTGCAATCTGCATTGCTACGTTCTTACCCATCTCAGCGAATTCTGGCTTAGCTGCTGTTGCATCATCTGCATCAAAGCGAACCATAACACCAACTGAACCGCCAGCGTGGATGTATGTGCAAATTGTGCCTTCTACTCTCTCGAAACGGCGAATCTTCATGTTCTCACCGATTGAAAGGATGAGGTCCTGAAGGTTCTCCTGTACTGTTCTGTCAGTACCAAGAAGGTTTACGTTTAAGAGATCCTCAACGTCTTCTGGGTTCTTCTCAACGATTGTCTTAGCAACGTCAAGTACGAAGCCCTGGAACTTTTCGTTCTTACCAACGAAGTCTGTCTCTGAGTTAACTTCTACGAGAACGCTAACTTTCTTAGCGTCATCTGTGTATGCAAGTACAACACCGTCAGCAGCTGTTCTGCCTGCCTTCTTTGTTGCTGCAGCAAGTCCTCTTTCACGGAGGTACTCAATAGCCTTGTCCATGTCGCCGTCAGATTCAACGAGTGCCTTTTTGCACTCCATCATACCAACGCCTGTCTGCTCACGAAGAGCCTTAACATCCTGAGCTGTAAATGCCATGATTATTCCTCCTCTGCTTCTTCAGCTGCGTCGTCAGCTACTGGAGCCTCTGCAACTGCATCTGTGCCCTGACGGCCTTCGATAACTGCATCAGCCATAGCGCCAGCGATAAGGCGTACAGCACGGATAGCGTCATCGTTACCAGGGATTACATAGTCAACCTCATCTGGGTCACAGTTTGTATCAACTATAGCGATGATTGGAATACCAAGCTTGTGAGCTTCTGCAACAGCAATTCTTTCCTTGCGTGGGTCAACGATGAACATAGCAGCTGGTTGCTTCTTCATCTCTGTGATACCACCCATGAACTTCTCGAGCTTTTCGATTTCGAGCTCAAGCTTTGCAACTTCCTTCTTAGGAAGAAGATCGAATGTACCGTCTTCTCTCATTGCACGAAGCTGTTCAAGTCTCTTGATTCTTCTCTGAATTGTCTTAAAGTTTGTGAGCATACCGCCGAGCCAACGTGCGTTTACGTATGGCATACCGCAACGGATAGCTTCTTCCTTAACAGAATCCGCAGCCTGCTTCTTAGTACCAACGAAAAGAATATCGCCGCCCTCAGCAGAGATGTCACGTACTACGTTGTAAGCTTCCTCGAGCTTCTTAACTGTCTTCTGGAGATCGATGATGTAGATACCATTTCTCTCTGTGAAGATGTACTCAGCCATCTTAGGGTTCCATCTTCTTGTCTGGTGACCAAAGTGTACACCAGCTTCAAGCAATTGTTTCATTGAAATTACTGACATGTTATGTCCTCCTAAAAAAATTGTTTTATCCTCCGCAGGGTGGGTTAAAAAGCGCTTAACAACGCCGATTGCTTACACGACGCTGAACAGCAGCGCTTCACGCCTGCGTGCGAATTGCTCGACAATTATACCACGCGTGTATATATAATGCAATAATTAATTAGCGACGCCCAAAAATTGCCGATAACAAATTTTGGCTTTTTGCCGATTTTTCCTATAACTGCGTCATTTTCTCAAATTTTGTCAAAAATCTATCGGCAATTTTTCAACGATTTTTACCCCAAATTTTGCAAAATTTTTGCCGATAGATTATTTTTCTCTCCTGTTTCCAGATTCCGTCGAGGCTCATCTGTGGTGCGGCTTTGCCGTTTACACTTGACATGAAAAATTTCAAAGTACAATTTCCACTACGAAAAGAACTCGGAAAAGGTTTACCCTGTTTCCGAGTTCCGTTTTCGGCAACTACTTGCCACCTTTGAAATTTTTCTTTGTCAAGTGCACCACAGCATTACGCCACGGTCCCTGTAACTGTGTTAGTGGCGGATTGATGCTCACAAGAGCCCTATTCTCCTGCAAAGACAACATCCACTACAAGCACTTTATCGCCTTCAACCCTATAAATAATTTTATGACTTTTGTAAATCAAAAACCGATAACTCAAAAGCGTGTCACTATATATTCCATTTTTTACATAAGCACATCTATTGGGCAATATTTCAAGTGAATAGATTGCATCAATCAATCCATCAATGTAACTGTAAGCACTTATCGGATTCTTGTAGTCATAAAAAATCTTTAGAAAAATGTCCTTGATTCTTTTACTTGCTACTTCTTGAATCAGAACGGTATACCTCATTGTACGCCTCCTCCTTCAATCTTGGAAGGAGTTCCCTAGCATTGTGAGCTATACCAGTTTTAGCATATTCAAGTTCTGATTGAAGAATGCGAACTGCTTCTTCTAATTCATTTATTCTGGTCTCATATATTTCAAGAGTTTCTGTACTCATAATAACTAAATCTCCATATCCATTTTTTGTAACATAGATTGGTTCCTTTGCATCATGGCAAAGCTTTGAAATCTCTGTTGTGTTTCTAAGATCTGTGATTGGAATGATATTTTTAGCCATAAGTTGTACCTCTCTTTGTACATTATTATGACATAATTATATCATTTTGCATTTAGCTATTCAAGTCTGTGAAATACGATTTTCTCGCCATCTGTGGTGCAGAGGATGGTGCCGTCACGGTCGGTGCGGTAGAGTTTGGCGTTGACTTGATTTAGGTTGTCGAGTGTTTGCTCGTGTGGGTGGCCAAACTCGTTATCCGCACCGACAGAGATGACAGCGTAGCTTGGCTGCACCACGTTTAGAAAAGCCTCAGACGACGAGCTGTCAGAGCCGTGGTGGCCAACCTTGAGGACATCTGCTTTGAGTGTTTCTGCATTATATGTCCTGATTAGGTTGGCCTCCTCCTCTGACTCTGCGTCGCCCATGAGGAGAAAGCTGACATTTTTGTAGGTCAGTTTGATAACAAGCGACATATTGTTTAGATTGTCGCTTATGTAAACTGGGCCTAGAAATTCTAGGGTTAAGTCATTGATATTTTGGCTTATACCAACCATCTTGGTTTCATTTGTCGGAATGATTTCCTGGTCTATTGATACGAGTTTTCTTAGGTCATCTAGGGAGCCCTTGTGATCATCATGCCGGTGCGTGATGATTAGGTAGTCAAGTTTCTCAATGTTCAGTGCTCTAATTACGTTGTAGATGTTTTGCGCGTTGCCCTTGGGACCTGTGTCTATGAGGATATTGGTATCCTTGGTGTGGATTAGGATGCTGTCCCCCTGCCCTACGTCTATGAAGGTCACAGTGAGGTCTAGGAGTTCTTGATTGTTTAGCTTTTCTTGATAAAGACCAACAGCCGCATATATGTCGTCCCACGTAAATGGCAATGGTAGATACGTTATTGCCAAGGTTAGGATGACAAATATAGCGGCTGTTGTTCGTTTTAATATTTGTTTTGTTTTTTTATCTCTTAGTTTGTTTTTTATTATTCCTGCCATAGTTTACCGCCTTTTTGTTGTTAGGGCGGTTGCCAAGGAGGACTGGGATGAGGTCCTGTCTGCCGGCCTTTCTAAGGGCCTCTTCGACAAGGTCTCGATTTTTTGGATTGTAGTATTGGAGAAGAGCACGTTGAAGTGCCTTGTCATGTGGATTCTTTGCTACATACACGTTCTGCATCGTGTATGGGTCAAGACCTGTATAGAACATGCAGGTTGAGATTGTACCAGGGGTTGGATAGAAGTCCTGAACCTGGTCAGGTCTAATCCTCCTCTGCTTGAGAAAAAGTGCTAGTTCTATCGCATCATCAAGTGTTGAGCCAGGATGGCTGGACATGAGATATGGAACTAGGTACTGTTCCTTTTCTGCATTGTTGCTAAGGTCAAAATACTTCTTGGAAAAGCGGTCGTATGACTCAATGTGTTGCTTGCCCATGAAGTCAAGTACGCTCTCGCTGCAGTGCTCTGGAGCGACGCGAAGTTGACCGCTGACGTGGTAGTTTACAAGGTCCCGAAGGAAGGTCTGATCCCTGTCCTCTAGGACGTAGTCATACCTAATGCCAGAGCGGATGAAGACTTTCTTAACTTTCGGTAGTGCTCTCAGTTCAGAAAGGATTTCATCATACTCGCCGTGGTCCGCTACAAGGTTCTTGCAAGGTGTCGGTGCGAGACACTTCTTGCCCTTGCAGAGGCCCTCTGTTTTCTGCTTTTCGCAACTTGGATTTCTAAAGTTGGCTGTTGGACCTCCTACATCGTGGATGTAGCCTTTAAAATCAGGAATTCCGGTCATGTACTTAGCTTCCTTAAGGATTGATTCCTTGGAGCGTTTGCTCATGTATCGACCCTGATGAAGCTGGATTGCACAGAAGTTGCAACCACCGAAACAACCACGATTGTGGGTTATTGAGAACTTAACTTCCTCAATTGCTGGTACACCACCCTGTACCTCATACATTGGGTGATATGTGTACTCGTATGGGAGGTCATATATTGCATCAAATTCCTCTGTGGTTAGCGGTTCCATTGGAGGATTTTGAATCAGCATCTTGTCGCCGTGGCGTTGCTTAATTAGCTTGCCTCGGATGTGATCCTGCTCATCCTGTTGGATGCGACAGGAAATCGCATATTCCTTCTTGCTGTTTAGGCAATTGTCAAGGCTTGGACACTCAGCACCCATGAGCGGTGTGTTCTTAGGCTCGGTTAGGTAACAGGTGCCTTTTATGTCTGTTATTTGATTAATTGGGATACCTTTGTCAAGCATATGGGCTATTTGGGATATACTCTTTTCGCCCATGCCATAGCTGAGAAGGTCTGCACCCGATTCTAGGAGAATCGATGGGCGCACCCTGTCGTCCCAGTAATCATAGTGGGCAAAACGGCGTAGGGACGCCTCAAGACCACCTATGATTATGTTGGTATCCGGGTATGCTTGCCTGATTTGCTGGCAGTATGTGATTACTGCCCTGTCAGGACGCTTGCCAGCCTTGCCTCCTGGCGAGTATTCGTCATTGGAGCGAGGCTTCTTGGCAGCGGTGTAGTGCGCAACCATTGAGTCGATGTTACCTGCGCTTACAAGGAAGCCGAGACGCGGCTTGCCAAAGCGCATAAAGTCATCGGTACTACGCCAATTAGGTTGCGCAAGTATGGCCACTCTAAAGCCCTCGTGCTCAAGCACGCGGCTTATTATCGCGGCGCCAAAGCTCGGATGGTCAACATAGGCGTCGCCGTTGACATAGACGAAGTCCACGTCCGCCCATCCTCGCTCCTCCAT
The DNA here is from genome assembly GCA_030536195.1 of Clostridia bacterium. Taxonomy (GTDB): domain Bacteria; phylum Bacillota; class Clostridia; order Oscillospirales; family Acutalibacteraceae; genus UBA1227. Next base: position 5,535 of record JAUNQL010000075.1, read on the forward strand.
ATCCTTTTTATTTACTGGCAAGAACATGTTTATTCCTCTGCTTGTGCGTCTGGCTGAGCTGGCGCGGAGTCAGCAGCCATAGCGTTCATCTCAAGCCACTGGTTCTTGGTGATGAGAACCTGACGTGGCTTGGAGCCCTCAAATGGGC
>JAUNQL010000076.1 GCA_030536195.1 Clostridia bacterium
CTCAGCCCACCTTGGTCTGATGGACACGCCGACTGTGTCGGCATCTACTCGGCCGAGCTCAGTCATCAATTCGCGCAGTTGCTGTGTGTGATGAAACACAGCATCCGACTGGCGAATACCACGCTCGCCCGACTTAACTGGCAAGAGTTTTTTGTAATGTATTACCTTTTTTGTTTCACAGTCGAAAACTGCAACTGACGTTGTGTAGTTGCTGGTGTCAATTCCTAGGTGTAGGCTCATAACTCTTTTGCAATGCTACCAAGTACACCGTTGATGAACTGACTGTCCTCACGGCTGGCATAGTTCTTGGCAAGTTCAACTGCCTCGTTGATTGATACGCCAGTTGGTATGTCATCCATAAAGAGGATCTCACATACAGCTATTCTGAGAATTGAAAGTGATACCTTGGTGATACGGTCAAGTGTCCAACCGACACTGTACTGTTCAATCTTGGCATCGATGTCTCCTACCTTTTCAACTGTGAGTCTTGCAAGCTTGTCTGTGAAAGCTGATTTCTCCATGAACTCTGACTCAAGTGCCATCTCGATAATCTCATCGATTGTGAGTTCTGGATTGAAGCTCTTTTCGAAAAGAAGGATGAAAGCCTGTTCTCTCTCTTGACTTCTGTTCATTGTCACACCCCAAAAATATACCCTCCACGACAAAAACCGCGGAGGGTGAATTCGTCGTTTAAAGTTCTGAAGGTTCGTTATTTGGAGAAGTTCCTCCATCAACTATGCCAGAGATAGTAATGTCTACACGAGTTACTACTCGGCCAGTCATGTTCTGTACTGCTGCTTTAACTGCGCTCTGTACATTGACTGATACATCTTGAATCTTTGCAGAATTTGTAAGGATCAAATACATATGAAGCTTGATGTCGTAATCGGACAATGTAACTTTTACGTGCTTGATGTTTTCGTTGTTAACCTTGAAGGTTGTGTAGAGGTCCGCTGGCCTGTCGCCAAGACCTGCAACACCGTCAACATCCTTTGCAGCGTTAATAGCAATGGTTGCAATTACGTCCTCAGAAATTACGAGTCCGCCTGTATAATTGTTGTCTGCCATCACTGTACCTCCTTGCATAAATATGCATAAACTAACCTATATTATACAACTAATTTCTCTTATTAACAATAATTATTTATTATATACTACTGTTGAATCGCGAATACATTTTTGTTATACTTTTGAGGATAATGACAAAAGGACGGACAGCAAATGAAAGCTAAACTTAAAGCATGGGCCTATGATTGGCGTTTCATACTCCTCTCATTTGGCACATCTCTTGGCATAATGCTACTCATAGCATTCTGCTACGACATGATTCCATTTGGCGACATTACAATCCTTCGGATGGACCTCTATCACCAGTACGGTCCTCTCCTTGCGGAACTTTACGACAGGCTTACCCATGGGCAGAGCCTTGTCTACTCATGGACATCAGGCGGTGGTGGCAGTTTCCTTGGAAACTTCTTCAACTACCTCTCAAGCCCTATCTCACTTGTTGTTTTACTCTTTGGTCACAAGAACACAACTGATGCAATAGCTTTCATTATCACTTTAAAAGCCGCCCTTTCAGCATCCACTTTGACCTACTATTTTAAGGAGTCAAATGAGTATAAAGCATACAATTTCCTAACCGCTGGTTTTGGCGTTCTCTACGCGTTTTCCGGTTACTTTGTTGCCTACTATTGGAACTTCATGTGGCTCGACGGAATGATGCTTTTACCAATCATCATTCTAGGCCTTGAGCGCCTCATCGATGACGGAAAAGGACTCCTCTATTGTCTCGCTCTTGCCCTTTTAATGTTCTCAACATACTACATGGCTTGGATGGTTTGCATCTTCTGCGTTTTCTATGCCATCTCCTACTATGCGGGCAAGCACAACTTCGGCAAAAAACTCGCTGTATCAATCGGCAAATTCGCAGGCTATTCCGTCCTCGCAGGCGGCCTTTCAGCGGTCTCGCTCCTCCCTACTTTCTACTGCCTGAGAACCTGCTCTGCAACCTCCGATTCGTTCCCAACCGAGATCTCAACATACTTCGATGTCTTCGATTTTCTCTGTCAACATCTCGGCGCTTTGGAACCTACAATCAGGAGCAGCGGAGACGATGTTTTACCTAACATTTTCTGCGGTGTAATCACCGTAATTTTGGCACTTATTTACCTCTATACCAAATCAGTTCCACTGAAGGAAAAGGTCTCTCGTTTTGCACTTCTTTTGTTCCTTTTCCTCTCAATGAACATCAACTATTTAAACAACATTTGGCACGCTTTCCACTTCCCAAATGACCTTCCATACCGCTTCTCATACTGCTACTCATTTGTGCTCATAACCATCGCAGTTAAGGCGATTTTGAGACTTCATGAGATTGACGGCAAGACCATCCTCACTATCGGTCTTGGCGTGTCAGCTTTCATAGTTCTCGCTGAGGAAATCACCTCTAAAAATGTTAAGATGGAGACTGTTATCATCAGCCTCTCATTTGCAATAGTTTATACAATTGTACTTAAAGTTTTTCAGAGTCAGAAGGTTCAGTCATTTACGATGTCGCTCCTCCTCTTCTGCCTTATGTTTGCGGAGGTCGCTATCGCCAATACGGACAACTATGACATAGATCAACCTAAGGAAAACTATGCGAGCGACTACCCAGATTTCAAGGTCTTGAAATCCAAGCTCGACGCTCGCGAGAAGAGCGCGTTCTACCGCATGGAACTCACCGATTTGCGTACCAGAATGGACAATTGCTGGTACGGCTACAACGGTGTATCAACATTCTCCTCCATGGCGTACGAGCGCTCGGCTAACCTTCAGTCAAACCTTGGCATGTTTGGTAACTACATCAACAGTTACACATACAACCCACAGACACCAGTTTACAACGCAATGTTCTCACTCAAGTACGTTGTTAACAACAGCACTGCGATTGACATGCCGGAGGAGTTTTATAAAAAGGTTGCAACAGTGGACAAGTTTGAGGCATATGAGAACCTCTACTGCCTCCCACTTGGCTTCACAGTACCAAGTAATATTGATGCTTGGAACACAATTGATTCCAACCCATTCAATGTTCAAAACAGCTTCTGGAGCATTGCAACAGGCAACCAGGATGTATTTAAGCAAGTACCAATTGACGATGTCATCTACTACAACATCGACCCATTTGGTGCTGATGAGATTGAATCAGGCAACTTTGTATTCTACACACAGATTGCTGATCAGAACGCATCTTTCACACTCAAGGTTACTCCAGAGGAAACTCAAAACCTCTACATCTTTGTTGAGTCAAGCAACGTCGATGTCATCACTATCCGTGATGAAAACGATACATTCCTCAAGTCACAGACAATTGATGAGCCATACATCTTTGACCTTGGCAAGCATGAGGCCGGTGAAACCCTTCTCATCGATGTGCCAATCAATGAGGGCTCATCCGGATTTGTAGATTGCTACATCTACGGCCTTGACGAGGCGGCCTTTAAGACCGGCTACGAGGTCCTTGAGAGCCAAGGCATGGAACTTACCGAGTTCTCAGACACCAAGCTCTCAGGCACAGTCACAGCCGACTCTAGCTGTACTCTCTACACATCAATCAACTATGATGAGTCTTGGGAAGTTTACATTGACGGCGTACGCGCCAGTGATGAGCAGATTGTCACAATCGGTGGCGCCCTCCTCGGCGTTCGCCTGAATGCGGGCACACATGACATCACATTCAAATACAATGCTCGTGGCCTTACGCTCGGCATAGTTATAACATTTGTGAGCATCGCAGTTTTACTCGCAACTATCCTACTTCCAAAGTACATCAAGAAAAAACCAAAAATCGAAAAGACACAGGTTGAACTTGTATAAACAAAAGGCACTTCACGTAATTGTGAAGTGCCTTAATTTTATTTGCTAGGATTCAGGAAATTTATCAAACCATTTACAATACCCGTTGCATACATCTCGCCGTTCATAAGGATAAAGTCCAAGTCCTCATCGTTGTTGATGTAAGCAAGTTCAAAGAGGTAGCTCTCAATTCCTTGGTTAGTGGTCATATACTTGTTGCCAGCGGAATAGAGCTTGTTTCTGCCATCGCTGTAAGCGCCTGTAACAATACCTCCTACTTCCCTGATGAAGTAGTAATAAGGTGTGTCAGCTGTGACATTCTCATACATTGGGAAGCCGCCATCTGATGCCGTCTTCTTAAGTTCTAAGAGATCGCTATCCTTAAAGCCTCTCTTGTAAACTCCATCCTCAACCTTAAATGGTCCAAGTGTTGATGCATTGCGTCCAGTTGCCGCGCCAATAGCCTGTGAGAAACTGCGTGCAAGCGTTACGTTAGAGCGTGGCGCGATATAGATCTCATAGCCAAAATCGGTGTTTTTGGTAGCACCGGAATTCATATGAATTGCAAGGTAGTACTTAGCCTTGGTCTCCATCGACTTGGTAATCTTGCCGTCGTCGTCAAATACGTTGTGAACTGTGTCCACCTCTGACTCCTCGGCTGTTGTCCTTGCCATATAGACCTTGTAGCCTGCGGCCTCAAGTTTCTCCTTGATAAACATTGCGTTTTGGAGATTGAGTTTGCGCTCATCTATCGAGCCGTCGTTTGAGATGGCGCCAGAGTCCTTGCCGCCATGACCTGGGTCCAAAACGATGTCATAGACATCGTCAGGAAGCGCACGCACGGCCTCTACATTGAGCGCAAGGAATGGCACGTCCGTGCCATCGCAGGTACCAAAGCCAATGCCAATGCGATTGTTCTTTTTCTTACTTGTCAAAGTGTAGTACTCAATTGTTTGGCACCCTGGCTCGTCCTCGCCAAGTGGTGACAATGTGAAGTAGTAAACCTCTGAAATGCCAGATGCTTTGACAGTTACAACGTAATCTTTCTTGAGTAAACTATCGAGATTTAAGCCCTCATTAATATACTCAGTTGAGCTAAATGAGATGACATTTTCCGTGTCAGTCTTGCCCACAGTTAGTGGTAAGAGGATCTCATCCGCTTCGTTATTGTTGTACTTGATACTAAGTTCAAACTTGGTGTCCTTTAGCACCTCATCTGTGAAGTAGTTTGTGACATCAAGTGTACCCTCCACATTAAAATGAGTGCCGTAGGTAAAGAACCTTGTAACAACGGCATAGACGTCGTCAACTACAAAGTCGACAACAGAGATACTCTTTGGTTGAACAACGTATACTGGCTCAAGTTCTGGAACTCTTGCACAGCCAGAAAACATTGTAACTAAAAAAATCGATATCAATAAAAATGAAACAATTCGCTTCATAATACACCTAAATTAAATAAATTTTTCTCTTGATTTTCTGATATGCCTGTTAGTGAAAATTGCGTACCAAAAGCCCACTGTTAAAACGAAAAGTGCAAGTAAGATGATCCAATAGAATGAGCCCATAAAGTATGGCATTTCCTTTGAAAATCCAAATATACCTGCTGGTGAGCCAAAGTTAAAGAAGAAATATGGATAGTTTGCGCCCTGGCCAAACTCCCAGTTTAGGTTATAACCGAGAACTGCAAAGCCTGTGTAATATGCTGGTGGGATAATTGTCCAAAGGAAGTCGAGTCTCTTATAATTGAACTTGATTGGCATAGTAAACACAAGCTGATCAACAATTGCAAGAATTGGTACCACTACGTGCAAGAGAATCT
>JAUNQL010000077.1 GCA_030536195.1 Clostridia bacterium
ACGACTTAGAATTGGTGTATTATCCAATATAAAAAACAACCGTTTAGCAGGTGCTAAGCGGTTGTTTTTCTTTGTTTGTTACGACCACGGTAAGTCTCAGTTAGTGCGTGGCAGTTAGGGCAGAGGTAGCGAAGATTTTCTATTCGATTGTCTGAATTGTTTCCATTGATGTGATCTACTTCTAAAGAGATAGTTTCATTCTGCCATGTCCCATCGCAACCACAGTTTTGGCATTTGTATTCAATTAAGTTATGTCGAGATATGTATGCTCTTAATATCTTTTGTGTTACTTTACTGTTTTCTACAAAGATATCCTCAATTGAATATAGTTCGCGTTGTTCATGATTATCCTTTTGATTTGGACTTTCTTGCCAACGCTGTCCGGTGAAGTGGGAGATATCTATATTGTATTCTTCTATTTTATTCTTTAAGGTTCTTTGCGAACCTCCACCTTGGCAGCGTCCAGCTTTCTTAAGTACTTCTGCATAAGAATAACTGTTGGCACATAATTCCTCTAACCATTCTTTTGTATATTTCTTCATGAATATCACCAATAACATTATAGCAAACTTTTGTTCGAAAATCAAGAGGCAACACCGTACCTATGTCGGTCACAGGCACCAAAAAAGGCATTCACCCCAACTGGAGTGAATGCCTTTTTATTGGTGCTGGTGACCGGACTTGAACCGGTACGGTGTTGCCACCGAGGGATTTTCGTACCACTCTATGTCGCCATAGCCACTGTTGTGTTGTGGTCTGGAGCTCGTCTTCACCATATCATTTGACTTAGGTGGTTGGTGTAAGCTCTCTACACTCGGCTTTTCAGCCTAGCACGGCGTTCTCTAAGCGCCTTCGCCGTTTTAGCCAACTTCTACTCTAAAGGTTTCCCTTTAGGCACTCTCTGGGTTTAACCCAGTCTGCATGTGCAGAGCTTAGATTAAAGTCCCTTGCGTCTGCCGATTTCGCCACACCAGCGTGTCTTATCGACCTACACATTTTAACATAGCAGGGGAGCGTTTTCAAGAAGGATTCTTAATTAATTTTACGTGGTGCAAAAGTGATGTTGTAATTTTGTTGTAATCATTTTGTAATTATGGTAAAATAAATTAATTATATGATTAATTATAGTGGATTATTATGTTTAAAATAAAAAGTTACAATTTTTGAGGTAGGTTAAATGGGCATTTTTAAAAGCTTTATCAACAGTGGATATGCTGGTGCAGCGGAGGTTGAACCAAACTTCGTCGAGTATGACGAAGTGTTTGGTAAGAGGCCTGCGCTGATTAGCTGTGATGTCAACTTCTTAGACACACTTCCTAACCACTCACTTTCATGCTGCTTAAAACTTCAGATGGATGTCTATATCCAAGAGGAATTGCCAACACTGATTTCTGAGTCAGAGGCGTCATATGTTGCAATGGTTCGCTCAACAATTTCAGAGCACATTGGTGGACGCTTTGTTGGACAGGGAATAATCGGTTCGTCAAGAACAGTATTCCTCATGTTCTATATTCCAGAGAGATTGGCAGCAAGTTCCAAGAAAATGCTTTCAGAAGTTTTCATGGGTTCTTTCCGTCACGTAGAGATGGATGTTGTTGATGACCCAGACGGACTTCAGTATAAGAAGTATCTCTATCCAAGTGAACTTCAACTTAAGAAGAGCAGCAATGCCAAGATTCTTCGTTCACTTAGGACTTATGGTGATGAGGGAGATATCCCAAGACCAGTTAAGTTCTATTTCTCATTCCCATCTAAGAATGCTGCACTTAACTTCTATCAGGAGTCAACTGCTAAAGGATTCGTGTACAAGGATATTGTTGCAATTGACCCACCAGAGGGCATGGTACTTCCAAGATACAAGTTGACACTTGAGAAGACTATTCCATTTAATCTCAAGTTGCTTGAGATGGTAGACAACTATCTTATTAACTTGTCTGCAAAGTATGAGGGTGAATACAAGTCACTCGAAACAACAATCGTTGAATAATTTAAGTTTTGATAAAGGAGTATTTCGTATGATTAATCAGTTAGCATTACCAGTAGAGGGCGATCTTACCGCTACTATCAATACAACAATGGGAGCTATTAAAGTTAAGTTCTTCCCAGAGGTAGCACCAAAGGCAGTAGAGAATTTTACTACACATGCCAAGAATGGCTACTATGATGGAATCATCTTCCACCGTGTAATCAAGGACTTTATGATCCAGGGCGGTGACCCAACAGGCACAGGCCGTGGCGGCGAGTCAATCTGGGGCGACAAGTTTGAGGATGAGTTCTCACCAGAACTCCACAACTTGTGTGGCGCCCTTTCGATGGCGAACGCAGGTCCACGTACAAATGGGTCACAGTTCTTCATCGTTCAGCTTTCATCAGTTGATGCAAGCCTTCTCTCACAGATGAAGGAGATGCCAGAGGAGTTTCCACCAGAGTGCGTAGCAAATTATGAGAAGCTCGGTGGCACACCATGGCTTGATTATCATCACACAGTATTCGGCCAGGTATATGAGGGCATGGATGTTGTTAATGAGATCGCAAACGTACGCGTTGGCTTCCAGGATAAGCCAGTAGAGGACGTTAAGATTATTTCAGTTGACGTAGAAGGTTCATACAACTTTGATTAATTTTTGTGAGGCGACAAAATGAGAATCGGACATGGATACGACGTGCATAGATTGGTGGCAGGCAGGCCACTTATCATCGGCGGCGTCAGTATCGATTATGATAAGGGACTAGACGGACATTCCGATGCGGATGTTCTCCTCCATGCGATAATGGATGCGCTGCTTGGCGCGGCGGCGCTCGGCGATATCGGAAAGCTATTTCCGGATACGGACGAGCAGTACCGTGGCGCGGATAGTCGCGTCTTGCTTCGCGAGGTTGTATCACGCGTTAAGGACGCGGGATACGAGGTCTCTAATATAGACGCGACAGTACTCGCGCAGGCGCCAAAGATGCGCCCGTATATCGATGATATGAGAGGCAACATTGCAAGCGATTGCGGTGTTTCACTTGACCAGGTAAATGTCAAGGCCACAACAGAGGAGGGCCTTGGATTTACAGGAAGCGGTGAAGGCATCGCTGCACACGCAGTTTGCTTACTTGAGGAAAGGAGATGTAAGGCATGACAAATATTGCAGGCTTGTTTGAAAAGATTGTAAGTGTCTTCTCAACATATTCAATTGTGTCTGACACACTTGATTTGTTGTTGCTTACTTTCCTTTTCTATTCAATACTCAAGATGATTAGAGACTCAAGAGCTTTGACATTTGCCAAAGGTATCTTTGTATTCCTTATCGTTTATGGCATTGTTCTCTTGCTTAACCTGCAGGCATCAGCTTATCTTTTCCAGACAGTGTTTGATAACATCTTGCTTATCCTTGTTGTTATCTTTGCACCAGAGATTAGAAAGCTTCTTGAAAATATGGGTGCCACATCTAAGGCAATTTCGTCTATCCGTGGTTTCATTAACAAGACCTCATCTAACCAGAAAGCAATGATTTATAACGAGCGCGTTGACGCAGCTGTAAATGAGCTCTTCCGCGCCGTATCAGATATGAGTGATAAGAAGATTGGTGCTCTTATGGTATTTGAAAAGGAGACACCACTCGGTGAGATAAGTGAGACAGGCACACTTGTAGGTGCTGAGATCACATCCGAGATGATAGGTAACATCTTCTATCCAAAGGCACCGCTTCATGACGGTGCGGCAATCATCCGTGACTGCAAGATTTACGCAGCAGGATGCATCTTGCCACTCACATCTAAGAACAATATCTCATCAGACCTTGGCACACGCCATCGTGCTGCACTCGGTATGAGTGAGCAGAGCGATGCACTTGTTTTGGTTGTATCAGAGGAGACAGGTGCAATCTCTATTGCACAGAATGGTGTCCTCAAGCACGACGTCACCGATGGTGCTGCTCGTGAACAACTCTTAAACTTCCTCAAGATGCCACTCGTAGGAGGTGACAAGAATGGAAAATAATTCAGTAAAGAGCAAGTTCTCACTTGCAGCCATCTTGTCTAACAACAAGGCACTTCTTGTAATTTCATTCCTGCTCGCTTTCATAGCATGGCTTGCAATTGCAATTAACCAGGCTCCAGAAGTTGAGCGTGTAATTGAAAATGTAAAAGTTGAGATAGACGACAGTGTTCCATCTCAACTTGGATATGAAGTATTTGGCGTTGATGATTTGCACATCGATATCACAGTTAAAGGCAAGAGATATCTTGTAGGTGACAACGTGCTTAGCGCTGATGACTTTACAGTCACAGCAAATACAACTCACGTTGATGCTCCTGGCACATATTCATTGACACTTAAGGCAACACCTAAGGACCCTGATGCAGAGTACTCAATAGTTGCAAAGTCTATGGATAATATCGAAGTATACTTCGACACACCTAAAACAGCTGAGTTTATTATTGAAACCAATGTTGAGTGCACATCAGATAACCTCTTGGCATCTGATGAGTACATCACATCAGATCCAATCTTGTCTGTTGATAAGATCAAGGTAACAGGTCCTTCAACCGAGGTAGAGAAGATTCAAAAGGTTGTTGCATCAATCACAACTAAGGGCAACTTAAAGGCAACAGAGACACAGCAGGCAACACTTATGGTTGCTGACGCTTATGGTGCAGAGATTAAGTACTTAACTATCACACCAGATTCTGATGCTATCACAATTACAATTCCAGTTTATACAGTGACTGAACTTCCAGTTACAGTTGACCTTGAAAATGTTCCAACCAAGTATCTTGAAAATCCACCAACAATCACATCTGTGCCAGGCACAATTGAGATAGCTGTGGATGCCAAGAAACACTTCGATGAAATTAGCATCGGTAAAGTAGATTTTAATACGCTTGAGCCAGGTCTCAATGAAATCGACATGGACTTAAGCGGTGTGACTGATGGTATTCCAACTGACAAGGACCAGACAGTCAAGATTTTGATAGAACTCGAAGAAGAGTAATTTTAGAAAAGGAGGCATTGCCATATGAAAGGTAAACGATGGTACATCTTGTACGGCGTCGCTTTGGCGTTGCTTCCTATTCTTTTGCTTGTAATGGCGCAACTTGATTCGCCATCAGACCTTTTGGCACCGCCAAGCCTTTCGGGTACTTCACAGGAGGTCCAGACTGCTTTCCGTAAATCAATTACGGACAAGTCTGGCATCGTACTCCAGTACCCGACATCAGGTGACTACCGTTCTGCATTTGTAATGAGGGACATTGACGGCGATAACGAGGACGAGTGTCTCGTCTTCTATATGCTCAAGTCCGACGAGTCTACAGTACGTGTGAACGTACTCGACAAAATCGACGGACAGTGGCAGAGCCTCTATGATGAGACAGGCTATGGCTCCAAGGTTATCTCGGTTTCATTTGATGACCTAAACCGCGATGGCAAAGTTGAAATTATTACATGCTGGAGCCTCTATGAGTCCACAACATCTAAGATACTTACAATCCATGAGGTTGAGAAAAATGGTGAGAAGCCACTGGAACTTGATACTCTTGTAAACCAGTCTTACTCCTTCGCAAACATCGCGGATATGGACAGGGACGGCTATGACGAGGTTTTGGTAACATGGCTTGACACCACTGACCAAAACCATCCAAAGTCCTATGCGAGCCTCTT
>JAUNQL010000078.1 GCA_030536195.1 Clostridia bacterium
GATACCAAGACACACCAGGATGCAAAACCACACTGGTGAGCATATCGTGTCTGGTATCATCAATAGAAAGTATGGCTTTGACAATATTGGTTTTCATCTTGGTAATGAAGACATCACCTGCGACTACAACGGTGCATTGTCATGGGAACAAGTGAAGGAGATTGAACTCCTCTCAAATGAGGCTGTCTTTGAAAACCACAAGATTACAACTTGGTACCCAGACCATAAGGATTTGTCAAAGTATGACTATCGTGCAAAGCTTGATTTAACTGAGGGCGTGCGACTCGTCGAGATCGACGGAGTCGACTTGTGCGCGTGCTGTGCACCGCATGTTGAGTCCACCGCAGAGGTGGGACTTATCAAGATCGTAAATATCGAGAAGTCCCACGGCGGTACAAGACTCCACTTGCGTTGCGGACGCACCGCGCAGCAGGACTACGACGAGAAGCAAACGCAAGTACTGAAGGTTCAGGACTTGCTCTCCGCACGTCAGTATGAAGTTGCCGACTGTGTTGAACAACTTCAAAAAACAAACAAGCACCTTGAGTGGGAGCGGGCAAGGATGTCTGAAAAGGTTGCACTCCAAACACTCAAGAGCATAGACAAAGTTGAAGGCAACAGAGTAATGGTGCTTGAGGGCGCTGACACAGATGCACTCCTCGCATTTGCTAACGGTGGCAGGGAAAAGGTAACTGGCCTCTTCGTTGCCCTAACCGAATCAGGAGATGGCTTTAGATACATGATTACATCAGGTGATGAAGCACTAAAACTTTCTCAGATGGCAAAAGAAATCAATACTGCACTAAACGGTCGCGGTGGCGGCAAAGACGATATGATTCAAGGCATGTTCAACTCAGACCTTGATACAATCAATAAATATTTCAATTAACAAAAAACCTCCAAGAGTATCGCTCCTGGAGGTTTTCTTTTACCGCTTGTCACAAATTTCTAACCACTCGTCGCCTATTTTTTAAGGTTTATTGATTTAAGAAAAATCAAAGCATATATTGAAAGGCAAAGAAAAATATGCTAAAATAACTGCAACTAAATTTTAGTTGCAAGAAAGGACTAAAATTTGGGTAAGAAAGAAAAGCTATTAGCAAAACTTTTTAGCAACAAACTTCCAAGAGATTTTACAAAACAAGAACTTGATACATTGATGCAACTTTGCAATTGCGAAAAACAATATGGTGGAAGGGGCTCATCCGTTGCTTATGGTCATACGCCTACAGGAAGGGTACTTCAATTTGATGCCCCACATCCAGGTAATGAGTTGTATCCATATCAAGTTAAGATGGTTAAAAACTTTCTCATAGACACGAAAGAATACAAGAGGTGATTGTATGAGTAACTTACTAGAATATAACGGCTATCATGCTCAAATTGAAGTTGATGTTGAGGATCATATTTTTGTGGGAACAGTCATTGGCATCCAAGATTCACTTTCCTTTCATGGAAGGACTTTAGATGAGTTGGAAGAGATGTTCAAACAATCAATAGATAACTATCTAGAAGTTTGCAAGAAGATGAATAAGGAACCTGATAAAGAATACAAGGGTTCTTTCAATGTTAGAATTGATCCTTCACTTCATCGCCAAATAGATATTGAAGCTCATCAAGAAAAGATATCTTTGAATGCTTTGATAGAGAAGATATTACGTGAACACTTTGAAAATGTTTGTGCATAAAAAGGCCTCCGAGAGCATCGCTCGCGGAGGTTTTCTTACTTCTATAATGTATTGCGCTTTGTTATACATTTTGATAATATATAAGCAATGAGAGGAGTGATAAAATGGCTAAGAAAACAGCAAATGTTGTCGCACGTGTAGACCCTGCAACTAAGTTTTTAGCCGAAGGGATTCTTGAAAATCTTGGCATCCCTGTATCGGTAGTAATTAACGCCTTATATAAACAGATAATCTTTACTCGCAGCATACCATTTTCAATGGAGTTCCCAGAGATAAAATCTGTTGATGATATGACTGTAGATGAAATAAAAAATATGTTTAAAGAAGCTAATGAAGATGTCAAATCCGGCAGATGTTATCCTGCAGAAGTTGTTTTTGCTGAACTAGAACAGGACTTAAAGAATGCCGAAAAATTATTCGATAAAATTAACAATAAAACTTAAATGCTTTGTTGTTAATTTTACAAAATATATAACATTTTAAAACCTCCGGGAGCGGTGCTCCCGGAGGTTCTGTTTTAGTATGCTATGTTTTTGACTTTGAACTCTTGTCCGCCAAGGATGAGTTTGTCACGTGAGTGGCAACGTGGGCAGGCGCCCTCGTTCTTTACTACGTTGTACAGTGCATGGCATTCATTGCACATTGCCTCTCCTCGGACGTTTTCTATTTTGAGTTCGCACTCACTGAAGAGTGGGTTATCAAGTACTACTACAGAGAAATACTTTTCAAAGAAAACAGGGAGAAAGCCGGTGAGTTCACCAACCTCTAGTGTCAATACTTTGATTTTATCAACGTTGTTTTCTTTGGCAACGCGTTCGGCGAGTTTAACTGCCTCGTTTAACGCTCCTATTTCATGCATTAGTCTTTGCCTACTTTCTTCTTGGTGAGGTCAACGATACGGTTACCCATACCCTTGAGAACGAATGGAACAAGCTGCTCATATGTTGCACCCCAAGCGTCTGTCTCACGTGTTAAGTGGATAGCATCGAACTTGCAACGTGTTGTGCAGAGACCGCAACCGATACAAATCTTGTGGTCGACTTTGGCAGCACCACATGAGAGACAACGCTCAGCCTCTATCTTAACTTGCTCCTCTGTGAGTGTCAAGCGCTCGTCAGAGAATGTCTTGATCTTGGTTGGTTCCTTACCAGGAACTGAACGAACAGCGTGGTCATAGCAGTTGATTACAAGGTTGTCCTTGTCAATCATATGGAAGTTGTCGCGGTGAACACGACCAACTGTCAAGCTGTGATCCCAAACATAGCGGTGGATTGACTCAGCACCTTCTTTACCTGCAGCAATTGCTTCGATTGCAAAGCGTGGGCCTGTGAATGCGTCACCGCCAACGAATATGTCTGGCTGTGCTGTCTGATATGTCCAAGAGTCAGCCTTAACTGTGTTGTTCTTGTTGAGCTCAACCTTTGAACCGTCAAGGAGGTTACCCCAAACGATTGATTGACCAATTGCAGCAAGAACAAAGTCGCACTTAACTGTCTTGGTTTCATTCTCGTCGTACTTTGGATTGAACTTGCCGTTCTCATCAAGTACAGAGATACACTTCTTAAATACAACGGCTTTAATCTTACCGTCCTTAGTTCTCTGGATCTCCTTAGGACCCCAGCCGCCGTTAACAGAGATACCCTCTGATTCGGCGTCGAGAACTTCGTCCTCGGCAGCTGGCATAGCGTCACGCTGTTCAAGGCTGAACATTGAAACCTTGCCGCTTGCGATACGGACAGCAGTACGTGCAACGTCTACTGCTACGTTACCGCCACCGATTACTACAACGTTGCCTTCAAGCTTCTTGGTCTTCTTGAGAGCAACCTTCTTGAGGAAGTCGATGCCTGAGATTACGCCGTCACCGTCTTCGCCGTCTACGCCGAGTTTACGGCCACCCTGTGCACCGATTGCAACATAGAAGCCCTCATAGCCCTGTGCGCGAAGCTCGTCAAGAGTTACGTCCTTACCAACTTCAACACCGCACTTGATGTCTACGCCGAGTTCCTTGACAACTTCGATTTCAGCGTTAACGATATCTTTTTCAAGTCTGAATGAAGGCATACCGAATGTCATCATTCCGCCTGGCTTGCTTTCCTTCTCAAATACTGTTACATCGTGACCCCAGATAGCGAGGTAGTATGCGCAAGAAAGGCCTGCAGGGCCAGAGCCGATAACTGCAACTTTCTTGCCGTATTCATAGTACTTCTTTGGAACGAATCTTGTCTTCTTGTTGAGATCAAGATCAGCGATGAACTTCTTAACTTCATCAATTGCAACTGGTGCATCGATGTCGCCACGAGTACAACCCTCTTCGCAGAAGCGTGCGCAGATGCGTCCGCAAACTGCTGGGAATGGGTTTTCCTTCTTGATGAGTTCAAGAGCTTCTTCATAACGGCCTTCGAGAGCCATCTTGAGGTAACCCTGAACTGCGATATGTGCAGGACAGTTTGTCTTACATGGAGCTGTACCTGTCTCTGGAATTACGTTGTCACGCTCTGTATAGAACTTGTCGCCTTCCCAATACTTAGGTGGCATAAATACATAGTCGTCTGCAACAACGTGCTGCTTGATTGCAACAGGCTTCTGCTGGCAGAGCTTCTGTCCAAGTTTAACAGCGTTCTGTGGGCAAACTTCTACGCAACCGCCGCATGCAACACAGTTCTGTGGATTAACTGTTGCAAGGAAGTTTGACTTTGACATGTTTGGTGTTGATGTGTACCAAGATGTCTTGAGGGCCATACATGTCTCCCATCTGCAGTTACAGATGAAGAGAGATGCATCCTTACCATCGATATTTGAAAGCTGGTGAACGCAACCGCGCTCCTCGGCCTTTTTGATGATTGCTTCTGCTTCCTCTCTTGTGATTGCACGAGCTTTACCTGTGCGTACAAGGTGGTCAGCAAATTTACCAAGGCTGATGCAGTATTCCTCAAGCAAGTCAGCTGAGCCCTTCTCCATCATGCCACGGAGGCGACGACACTCGCACTTTGCAACAGCAAGGTGGCCGTCGTGCTTGTCGAGCCAGTAGGAGATTTCTTCCTGACTTGCTCTAGTAGTTTCATTCTTGATTGATTCCTCAACTGGAATAGCACGCATGATTGCCGTACCCATTGGTGCAAAACCAGTGATGAGCTTTTGAAGATTTAAGATGTAGTCGATAAATCCAGGAGCAACCTCTGGATACTTAGATGTGAGTTCGTCTGACATTGTAACGCTCTCCATAGAACCTGGAGCGAATACAGGGAGGACGAACATGTCTACACCCTTATCATCTGATGTGTACTCGATGATACCAATTTTTGCCATCTCGTCTGCGAGCTTTGCGCAGGCAGCGATGTCCATTTTCTGAATCTGTGCGAGCTCTTCGATGTAGTATGGGTGACGAAGCTTCATCTTGAGAACGAAGTTTACCATCTCATCGCTGAGCATTCTGTTCCAGAAAATGTACTCCCAAGAATCCTTTGTTGGAAGAGGATTAAGGAAGTTAACATGAGTGATCATGCGAAGCAAGTTCTTACGAACAGGCTGATTCTTGGTCTCTCGGTAGTAATCTTCGAGACACTTCTTTTCGCCTTCAGGTAAATTGTCATGTGCTTTTTCTAACATATTATGGATCCCTCGCTTTTATGTTTAAAAAAATAATACAATTAATAAGATATCACTATAAGTATTTAGGGTCAATGTAATATGTGGTATAATAATAGAAAATTAACGAAAGAGAAATAAGTATGACACTTGAAGAACTTAGAAAACAATGTGAACAGTGTACAAGGTGCGAGCTGTGCCGCAGCAGGACAAAGCTTGTTTTCGGCGATGGCGTCGAAAACGCTAAAGTCATGCT
>JAUNQL010000079.1 GCA_030536195.1 Clostridia bacterium
AAGCCTCCTGTTTCAGCACCAGCATCAAGCACCAAGAACAGCACTATTAACAGTGCGCGTTCATCATTTGAGAGCAAGCTTGCTGGTACGGACGGCGAGTCTATGTCACTCAAGGATATAGCAGTTGCTTGCAGCAATGCTGCTGGTAATAGGGGTAACGTTACCAAGATTACTAGTGGTAGCAATATCCTCGGTCAGAGGTCTGTAAACGGTTTTGACGAGTGCTATCGCTTTACTGCTCAGCCATCAGTTAACCTCCAGAGACATTACATCGCAGGTTATGTCTTTAAGGTTACTAGTGTTAGCGCTGAGGACTTTGCAAATTCACTTTATAACAACACCAAGAGCTCCGAAGGTTTCACAGGTACTGTTGGTTCAACGTCGATTAAGTACAAGAGTATCGACTACTATGGAGACTATGTCTTCTACATGATTTCAACTTACTAATTCGGAGGCTAATGGTTTAATGGATTTTCAAGGAAAAAGAGTACTTGTAGTTGGTCTTGCCCGCTCGGGCATGGCCGCTATCAAGGTGCTGAGCACACTTGGTGCTACAATCACTCTTTCTGAGTCAAAGAAAAAAGAGGACATCAAGGAACTGGATACACTGCTTGACCTTGGTGTCACAATAGTTGATCAGTCAATAGAGGTTGCCTGTGGCGACTATGACCTCTGTGTCAAGAACCCAGGTGTTCACAACGACATACCTTTCATGGTCAAACTCTATGAGAGGGGCGTACCTGTAATTACCGAGATAGAGCTCGCATTCCAGGTGGCACAGCCACAGCACTTTATCGCAATCACAGGTACCAATGGCAAGACAACGACCTCTACACTTGTTCACGAGATATTATCACGCAAGTACGGTAGCAAGGCACACCTGTGTGGCAACATCGGTATACCACTCTGTGAGATAGTAATGAATGAGAACCTCTTAAATGAGAGCGGGCACTACATCACACTTGAGATTTCAAACTACCAACTTGTCAATATCGATAAGTTCCATCCAGACGTTGCAACTATTATCAACTTAACACCTGACCACATTGATGTTCATGGTTCACTGGATGCGTACTACAAGTCCAAGACTGAGGTATATCGCAACATGACTGCGGACGATACATTCATCTTAAACTCTGATGATGAGACACTCCTCTCATATGTTGACAAGTACCCTGTTCCTGCGACTGTAAAAACGATTAGTCTCAATCGTGAGGACGCCGATGCCACTATCCGGGACGGCCAGATGATAATCGACGGTGACGTTGTGCTTGACCTTAAAAGCATTCGCTTGCCAGGTCGCCACAACCTTCAGAACGTCATCATCGCAGTGTCCTGCTGCAAGGCCATCGGCGTGGAAAACAGCTTCATCAAGGAAGCTGTCGAGGCATTCACCGGTGTTGAGCACCGTATCGAGTTTGTACGCGAGCTAAATGGCGTTCGCTACTACAACGACTCCAAGGGCACTAACACCGACGCAACTGTTACCGCGCTCAAGGCATTTGACCGCGGAGTAATCTTGCTCATAGGTGGCTTTGAAAAGGGCCTTCCTATGGATGACGTCAAGGCACACCTTGGTTGCGTTAAAAAGGTAATCGGTTTCGGCGCATGTGGTGAGCGTCTCGTTTGCGACACAGTTGGCGATGACGGCATCGTAGTTACCGACCTTAAAGAGGCGGTTGATGAGGCTGTCAAAATTGCTGAGGCTGGGGATACAGTTTTACTTTCTCCAACTACCAGTTCATTTGATCAATACTCCTGCTTTGAGGAGCGAGGAGATCATTTCAAAGAGCTCGTAAACGCTCTTTAATAAACACGAGAAGGATAATGAGATGTCAAAGAGTAGCTACATCGGCGTATTTGATTCAGGTATAGGCGGACTTACTGTTGTTAAGGCCATAGCTGATAGTATGCCAAACGAAAACATAATATACTTTGGTGACACGGCTCACGTACCATACGGTACCAGGTCTAAACGCCAAATAACTGAATACGTTTTGGCCGATGTTAAGTTCCTTAACACCTTTGACCTCAAAGCGATTGTAATCGCATGCAACACAGCTGATTCAATCGCGAGGGCCAAAGTAGAGGACCTCTACGATCTGCCGATATTTGGCGTAGTTGATCCCGCTTCCAAGCGCGCGGCGGAGCAAACACGCAACGGCAAGATCGGTGTTATTGCAACCAATGCAACTGTTAACAGTGGTGCTTATGACACTGCCATCGCGAAGTACAACAAGGACGCGCAGGTTATAAGCGTTGCATGTCCGCTCTTTGTTCCGCTCGTTGAAAACGGCCGATTCAGCAAAGGCGACATTGTCATCGAGACGGTGGCTCGAGAGTATCTCGACCCGCTCGTTGAAAAGGGCATCGACACACTGGTACTTGGTTGTACACATTATCCACTCTTATCAGATGTTATCGAAGGTCTCTATCCAGACCTTCAGATTATCAGCTCGTCTGGCGCTGCTGCCGACACATTGAGGCAGAGCCTTGAGGCGAGCGAACTCGTCAGCGACACTGACGACAGCATTCGCAAATACTTCGTCAGTGATGACGCTGACGGTTTCAAGCGACAAGCACAGGTCTTTATGGGCGACACACTCGGCGGAGACGTCACCCAAGTAAGTTTAGAGTAAAGGAGGGACATAGATGACCAAAGTTGAACATTTCTTTGATAATTTGACTAAAAAACTTTGGGACAAGAACTATCCGAGATCATTGATTCTCTTTAATGTTATCAATGTTGTACAGGCACTTGCGGGCATACTCTTCATCATCATGTCTTTCTTCTTTAATTCGCCAAGTGACATGATGCTTGTAGTCAGTATCATACTAACCGTATGGTCTATTTTTGCTATTGTCTTAGCACAGCTCTTTATAGAGGATTTTGAGAAAATTGTTATCTTTTGCCATACAGTGACATCATTTGTTATTGTGCCACTGATGTTCTATTTCTTTGGCAAACTATATGCCTGTGGATTGTTCATCATGGCAATTGCTTCAATTCACTCTTTCATCCTCATTGATGATAAGGTTAAGCAGGGTACATTTGTAGGTATCTTGAATGTTTACTATATTGCCCTTATAATTTTGTCTCTTTACAAACCAGAATGGTTCCCATACCAGGAAAGTGCATCCTTACTTTCTTGGTACTACATAGTTGCGACTTTCATCGTAAATATTTACATCGTTGGTATGGCACGTCTTTTCGTATACCTTTTCCAATCTGACAGTGCCAAGACCAAGGAGATACTTGATAAGGTTAACGACGCAAGTATCAGGGACACATTGACTGGCGCATATAGGGAGCATGAGGGACGCGAGTACCTCGAGACAGCAATGAAGAGGGCGTGGGCAACCAACCAGCACCTCTGCCTCGTTGTTGTAGAGGTTGACTATGGCGAGAGTGCCGGCAACAAGTACATGGAGGATATTTTAATCCTCAACGCGTACGACAGTTGCCGCCAGTTCCTATCAAGTGACTCCGTTATCTCAAGGTACGGCACGAACAAACTCTTTGCAGTGGTTCCAAATTGTTCTGATGAGGTAGAGGTTGAGGAAATGATTATAGGTATCCTCTCCCAGTTCAGAGCAAGTAAGGAACTTGAAAACATTGAGGACGGAGACCTCTTCGTAGGCAGGTATTTCCTCAAGCGTGGTATGTCCGCGAACTTACTCATAGAGGGTCTGAGATTGACCTCCAGAGCAGAGTGGGGGGGGTGGATCCATGAGTGATTTGCTTAAGATTGCTAGAAATATTATTGCTGGCATTGTCACAACCCAATTCAATGATGAGGTCCGCAATGCCCGCTTCCTAGACATCCTTTCAAGTGCTTCTGCACAGTTCGCACTCTTCCTCGCTGCCGCATTGCTCACACACAATGTAACAGCATCTTTCTTTATGACTCTTGGTCTCTTGATAACAGTTCTGTTTATCATCTATCACAAGTCCAATCCTAACATGGTAGTTGGTAAGAGAGCGATTTTCTTCTTCGCAACATACGGCTTTGTTTTCATGCCGATTATATTCTTTTACGTTGGTGCAGAGGATATGGTTCTTGAGTTCTTGCTCATGTATCTCTGCTTCTGTACATTCTTTGTAATCAATTTCTTGCCAGCGCTTGGTATTCTTGCGCTTACCTTTGCAAGTACGATAACAATCTCTATCTTCCGTGACCAGATTGGTATGTACATCAGTCCTTTGGAAGCAACAGATGCAAGTGGTATCATTTTCTCTGTAGCAGCCTTCCTTGTAGCTGTCCTTACAATTGGCACAATTGTTAGGAGTACGATTGTCTTCTACAACGAGGAGCGTGAACATGCAACAGAGCTCTTTACTGAGTATCATGCCAAGCTCTATATGCATGAGGAGAAGAGCGCGTACAACGACCGTTTCCTCATCACTCATCTCTCAAACCTTGCGCGAGAGGTTGCGCAGGGTCAGACAGAGGGCTTTGCAATTGCAATGCTCTCAATTCGCAATGTTGATATGCTTATCAACCTAACGGAGGAACAGAAGAAAGAGACAATGACTCTCTTCGCTAAAAAGATTAATGCGGTCTTTGATGAGTCTGACGTATTGATCAAGCAGGATAGCAACAAGTATGTTGTTGTTATCAAGGACAGCAATCGCGAAGATGTTGAAACAAAACTTAGACGTATAAGCACAAGTATTGGACTTACAATGTTCCAGTACTTCCCAAAATACAAGTTGACTCTCGACATAGGTTTTGCTATGTACGACAACGAGTCGACTATCAGCAGTGTTGTCACACGCGTTGAGGAAAATTATGAAAACTCAAAGCGACACAGCACTAACAAAATAGTAGGGTGAGGTGACGCGAAGTGAATGGTGGAATGATTTCTAATGCGATGAGCCTCTATGCTCTCTTTGATTAGCTTTGCGCCGGCATTCTTGCAGGTCTTGAAGTTGGAACACTTGGCAAGGGATTCAAAAACAAGGAAGTACGACTTCTCTATTGGGTTCTCCTGTCACAGAGCGCCTTCTTCATGCTTGACTTCTTATGGGTGCTTGTCGATGGTAATCCAAATTTGTCAACGGGCGCAAACTACATTATCAATGCATGCTATTTCGGCACATCTGGAATAGTTGCTTACGTATGGCTTACATTTGTTGATCACAAGGTAAACGGATTTTTGAATTCCTATGAGATAAGGTTAGCTTTTGCTATACCATCCTTCCTCATTGCCTTTTTAGCATTTACAGCTCCTTGGAATGGTCTTCTCTTTAGCATTGGACCTGGCAACATTTACCAACGTGGCTCGCTCTTCTATATCCAGCCGATTGTAATGTACGGATACATATTATTGGCTACAGCAACGGCTGTAATCTGTTCTCCAAGACACAGATTAGTAGTGCCACGTTCAAGTGAGCGTTCATTCGTAATCTTCTCGATGATACCTATCGTCGGTGGTGTTTTCCAATACTTTATTCCTGGCCTTCCAGTCCTCAATGGTTGTATGACTATGGCAGTAGTTTATATCTATATCATTTTGTTGCGTGAG
>JAUNQL010000080.1 GCA_030536195.1 Clostridia bacterium
TTAATTAATTGTAAACGAAAAATAAGCCCGGAGCGCTTGCTCCGGGCCTAATTTATATAGCTTGCGTATTACTTAGATAAGCTCGATAATGCACATCTCAGCTGCGTCGCCGCGACGTGGGCCTGTCTTAATAATACGGCAGTAACCGCCGTTTACGTCCTTGTACTTAGGACCAATCTCGTCAAAGAGCTTCTTAGCTACGTCCTCTTTTGTAACGTAAGCCATAACCTGTCTCTTTGCTGCAAGTGAAGGATCCTTTGAAAGAGTAATCATCTTCTCTGTCATAGAACGTACTTCTTTTGCACGGGTAACGGTGGTTTCAAGTTTGCCATTTTCAAGCAAGTATGTAACCATACCACGAAGCATAGCCTTGCGGTGGTCGCTTGCTC
Source organism: Clostridia bacterium (assembly GCA_030536195.1). Taxonomy (GTDB): domain Bacteria; phylum Bacillota; class Clostridia; order Oscillospirales; family Acutalibacteraceae; genus UBA1227. The sequence goes on from JAUNQL010000080.1 coordinate 390, forward strand.
TACCAAGTTTTCTTGTACCTGGCATATTAAAACACTCCTTCCCTTAATCTTCTTCTTTACGAAGTGAGAATCCGAGAGAATCAAGTTTAGCAACAACTTCGTCAAGAGACTTCTTGCCGAGGTTACGAACCTTCATCATATCGTCTTCTGATTTATTCGTAAGGTCTTCTACTGTATTAATGCCTGCTCTCTTAAGGCAGTTAAATGAACGAACAGACAAATCAAGTTCTTCAATGGTCATCTCTAAAACTTTTTCTCTTGAGTTATCATCTTTCTCAACGAGAACGTCTGCCATGAATTCGTTTTCTGACAAGTCGATAAACAACTTGAGGTGATCGTTGAGGATCTTGGCACCAAGTGATACAGCTTCCTTAGCGGAAATAGTACCATTTGTCCATACTTCGAGTGTGAGCTTATCGAAGTCGATACGCTGACCAACACGAGTATTCTCAACAGTATAGTTAACCTTTAATACAGGTGTATAAATAGAATCGATAGCAATTACGCCAATAGGTGGCTGCATCTCTGCCTTGTTACGCTCAGCAGAAATATATCCGCGACCTACATCAGCTGTAAGTTCCATTGAAAGCTTAGCGTTCTTGTCGAGGCTTGCAATGTGAAGCTCAGGATTCAAGATTTCAACATCTGAATCTGCCTTGATGTCACCAGCAGTAACCTCGCCCTCGCCAGATGCTTCAATGTACATTGTCTTTGGGCCATCGCCATTTATCTTAAGGATTACACTCTTCAAGTTAAGAACGATCTCAGTAACGTCTTCTTTAACGCCTGGGATTGTTGTGAACTCATGAAGAACGCCATCAATCTTTACGGATGTTATAGCATAACCTGGGAGAGATGAAAGGAGTACACGACGAAGGCTGTTGCCTACTGTTGTACCAAAACCTCTCTCAAGTGGTTCTAAAGTGAACTTGCCATAAGTGTCGCCAGTGTCGATACATTCAACGTTTGGCTTTTCGATACTTATCATTCAAAACCCTCCTTAGATAATTGAGATGTCGCATATTAAGTTTTGTTATGCGGCATTATTTGGAGTAGAACTCAACGATGTAATGCTCTTCAACAGGAGCTGCGATCTGCTCGCGCTCTGGAAGGGTAATAACTTTACCGCTATTATCTTTCTTCTCGAGCCATGTTGGTACTGGTCTTGAACCATTAGCCTCAATGATAACTTTGAAGCTTTCTGTATCAGCACTCTTCTCCTTGATTGATACTGTGTCACCTGCTTTAAGAAGATATGATGGGATATCACACTTCTTACCGTTTACCTTGAAGTGACCGTGTACTACGAGCTGGCGAGCCTGCTGACGTGAGCTAGCAAAACCAAGCAAATATACAACGTTATCAAGACGGCTTTCGCAGATCTTGAGTAAGTTCTCACCTGTCATACCCTCTTGCTTTTCAGCCATGAGGAAGTACTTGTGGAACTGACTTTCCTGAATACCATAGTATCTACGAGCCTGCTGCTTTGTGCGAAGCTGGATACCGTATTCTGAACTCTTCTTGCGGCCCTGGCCATGCTGACCTGGGGCATATGAGCGACGCTCGAGAGCGCACTTACCTGTATAGCATCTGTCGCCCTTGAGGAAAAGCTTCTTGCCCTCACGACGGCACTGCTTACAAACCGCACCGGTATATCTTGACATAATTTTTTCCTCCTAAATTAAACGCGTCTTCTCTTTGGTGGACGGCAACCGTTGTGAGGAATTGGAGTAACGTCCTTGATTGATGTTACTTCAAGACCAGCTGTCTGCAATGCGCGGATAGCTGCTTCACGACCAGCGCCTGGTCCCTTAACATATACTTCAACAGTCTTCATACCCTGGTCAACTGCTGTCTTTGCAGCTACCTCAGCAGCTGTCTGAGCAGCAAATGGAGTAGACTTCTTTGAACCTCTGAAGCCCATCTCACCAGCTGAAGCCCATGATACTGCGTTACCCTGTGTATCAGTTATAGTAACGATTGTATTGTTGAAAGTGGATTGGATATGTGCCGCACCGCGGTCAATATTCTTGCGGTCACGACGTCTACGTGTGGCTGTGGTTTTCTTTGCACCTTTAGTAGCCAATTGTACCCCTCCCTAATTACTTCTTCTTGTTTGCAACGGTTCTCTTTGGACCCTTGCGTGTACGAGCATTTGTCTTAGAACGCTGACCTCTTACTGGAAGGCCCTTTCTATGACGAACACCACGGTAGCAACCGATTTCAACAAGTCTCTTGATCTCAAGAGCTGTCTCTCTTCGAAGGTCACCCTCTACTTTAAGGTTGTGGTCGATGTACTCACGAAGCTTTGCTACGTCATCTTCAGTTAAATCCTTAACTCTTGTGTCAGGATTTACGCCTGTGGCAGCAATGATATCTTTTGCTGTCTTCTGACCAATACCGTAAATGTAGGTAAGGGCAACTTCAATTCTCTTATCTCTTGGTAAATCTACACCTGAAATACGAGCCATTTGTGTGCCTCCTTCAAATTAATGGGCAAATTAGCCCTGGCGTTGTTTGTGCTTTGGATTTTCGCAGATAACCATAACTTTACCGTTACGCTTAATTATCTTGCACTTATCGCACATTTTCTTTACAGAAGGTCTGACTTTCATTTGTGTTACCTCCTAAATAATCATTAATTCTTACTTTGAGCGCCATGTAATACGACCTCTTGTTAAGTCGTATGGCGACATTTCTACTGTTACCTTATCACCTGGAAGAATGCGTATGTAGTTCATACGAAGCTTACCAGAGATGTGGGCAAGTATCTGGTGACCGTTTTCGAGTTCTACCTGGAACATAGCGTTTGGTAATGCCTCAATAACAGTACCTTCGATTTCGATCATATCCTGCTTTGACATATTTAAACCTCCAACTTATCGCCACTTAAACTTGTGTAAGTATCACTGGACCATTGTCTGTGATAGCTATTGTATGTTCAAAGTGGGCTGCGAGTTTACCATCGGCTGTCTTGACTGTCCATCCATCTGGCAATTGCTTAATTTTGTATGTGCCCTCTGTAATCATAGGCTCAATAGCAATTGTCATGCCTGGAAGAAGTCTTATGCCTCTGCCGGCTGTACCGAAATTTGGTACGCCGGGGTCTTCATGAAGTTTCGCGCCTACTCCGTGTCCTTCGTATTCACGAACGACTCCGAATCCGCGACTCTCGCAGTACTCCTGTACTGCATGACCAATGTCTCCAATGCGTCCACCAGCGACAGCCGCCTTGATACCCTCGTAGAGAGATTCACGAGTGGTATCAAGCAAACGCTGAGCCTCGGCACTAATCGTGCCTACAGCAAATGTGGCCGCGTTGTCGCCGTTAAATCCATGTAGCTTGGCGCCAAGGTCAATTGAGACAATGTCGCCTTCCTTTAGGATACGGCTCTTACTTGGTATTCCATGAATAACCTCGTCGTTTATGGAAATACATGCGGTTCCTGGGAATCCATAAAGTCCAAGGAAGTTGGGTTCTGCTCCCTGCTTCTTTATGAAATCATAGGCAATTTTGTCGATTTCCCATGTTGAGATACCTGGCTTAACTGCCTGCCCAGCAACCTCTAGCGCTTGTGCAGAAATCTTACATGCTTCGCGCATTAATTCTAGTTCGCGAGATGTCTTAAGCACTATCATGTATTAGTCCTCTAAAGCCTTGATAACGCGTGCTGTGATATCAGCAACGCTGCCAAGTCCTTCTACTACCTCAAGCTTACCTGTCTTCTCATAGTAGCCCTTAAGTGGCTCTGTCTGATCGTGGTAAACCTTGAGTCTGTCTGCTACTGTCTCTGGAGCGTCGTCCTTACGCTGAATAAGGGCTGCGCCACATGAGTCGCAGATGCCTTCCTTTGCAGGCTTTTTGTTGATAAGGTGGTAAGAAGCGCCACAATCTGGGCAAACTCTACGACCTGTCATACGCTCTGCAATTGCCTCATCAGGAACCTCAATATCAACAACCTTGTTGATAACGATACCCATAGCATCAAGAGCCTCAGCCTGTGGAATTGTTCTTGGGAAACCATCAAGAATGAAACCGTTTTCACAGTCACCCTTTGCAAGTCTCTCCTTGATTATACCTATTACAACTTCATCAGGAACAAGCTGGCCAGCCTCTGTGTAAGCTTTTGCTTTAAGGCCCATTTCTGTGCCGTTCTTTAAAGCTTCACGAATGATGTTACCTGTTGAGATTGTAGGAATGTTGTACTTTTCAGCAATTATTTCTGCCTGTGTACCTTTACCTGCGCCTGGAGCGCCAAGAAAAATTATATTCATAAAAGTGTCCTCCTTAATCAAGGAATCCCTTATAATGACGCATCATCATCTGAGATTCAAGCTGACGAACTGTTTCAAGAGCTACACCAACCAAGATGATAACTGACGTACCACCAAGGGACAAGTTCATTGCCTGTGGGCAACAAAGTGATGTAATCTGTGAGAAAACAATTGGAAGAATTGCAACAACGCTGATAAGAAGAGCGCCGAGCAATGTGATTCTTGAAAGAACCTTTGCAATATAATCTGATGTTGGCTTACCAGGTCTAATGCCTGGAATTGATCCACTGTTCTTACGAAGGTTGTTAGCCATCTCTATTGGGTTGTACTGAATAGTAGCATAGAAATAAGCGAACAAGATGATAAGAACGAAGTAAATCAAACCATAGAACCAGTTGGTTGAATTAAACAAGTTAAAGAATTTCTCAAGTCCACTACCCTCTTTAATTCTTGCACCGAAGAACATCTGAAGTGTTGGTGGGAGAGAAAGAATTGAACTTGCGAAGATGATTGGCATAACGCCTGACATATTAACCTTGATAGGCATATGTGTGTTCTGGCCGCCGTACATCTTACGTCCTACTACACGCTTAGCATATGCAACTGGAAGTCTTCTCTCTGAATTGTCGATCCATACTATGAACACTACAAGACCAATCATGATGATGAGTGCAAGTGGTGCAAACAAATAGTAAAGTCCGCCGTATGAGAAGTATCCAAATATATATGTAATAGTAGTTGGAATACGTGAAACGATACCTGCGAAAAGTATCATTGAAATACCGTTGCCGATACCCTTCTGGTTGATGGACTCACCCATCCACATAAGAAGGC
>JAUNQL010000081.1 GCA_030536195.1 Clostridia bacterium
TGTACTCCGCCGTACTGCTACAACAGTAGAGGAGGAGACAAAGCAGGTTGATTATGAGGACCTTTCAATCAATCTCACAAACTACGAGATGAAGGTTAAGGGTGAAGTTATCTCAACTCCTCCAAAAGAGTTGGAACTTATCTATCATCTCGCATCAAATCCAAACCGTGTATTTACACGTGACCAGCTTCTTGATGAGGTTTGGGGATTTGATTATTACGGTGACTCTAGAACAGTTGACGTACACGTTAAACGTCTTCGTGAGAAGCTTGAGAATATCTCGGATAAATGGGCTCTCAAGACTGTTTGGGGTGTAGGATACAAATTCGAGACAAAGGAATAATTTAATATGCGCAAGGGAACGACAAAGAATCGCCCTAGGCGCACGACGTTATTCTTAAAGTACTTTAGAGTAACTTTTTCGATTATTCTTGTCACAACAGTTGCAATGTGTGCGGTGTTCATCGTGTTCATGGCCAATTACTGGACGACTAACAGTGCTGACCAATTGAAGAGGAATGTCGCATCTCTCGTTGATACTATTGAAAAACTCGACGAGAATGGTAAGTTTGATGATAATCCGGAGGAGGCTTATCTCACGCTGTATATTGACTTCCATACAGCGTCAGAGGCAATCGGCGGAGATTTCTTTATGACGGACCTTGATGGCAACGTTGTGATTTGTAAAGAACTGATAAATAACGACATGGAGGTCGTCCACAAAAATGCGGATCAGTGTATCATGCATAAGGACGCCAGAGTCGCTAAGGAAATCCTTGATAAGACGACATCAAATGGTTATTACACGATGGAAAAAATGAAAGGATTTGGCGACCAGCTCTATATCATCGTTGGTCAAAAGGTCCTTTACAATGACTCCCAGCCAGTGGGCTATGTCTATGGTACTTTGCCATTTACATCGACATTGAGTTTCTATGTTGAAAACATGCTCAAGCTCTTCGCTGGCGCGGCTGTAATTTCGCTTGTATTTGCTGTTATCTTGGTTTATTTATTCTCTAACAAGACAACGGTACCTATTCGCGAAATGAGTAGAATAACGAAACTTTATGCGCGTGGGGATTTCACACAACGTATAGATGTAAAGGGTAACGATGAGCTGTCCGACTTGGCTGAAAAGCTCAATGAGATGGCGGCGTCGCTCGAGGTTCTTGATGACTCAAGAAGCTCGTTCGTCGCGAACGTTTCCCACGAACTTAAGACACCAATGACATCCATTGGTGGCTTTATCGATGGTATCCTTGACGGTACCATCCCACAGAGTGAAGAGAAAAAGTATTTGAAAATAGTGAGCGACGAGGTAAAGCGTCTGTCGACGCTTGTTCAGACTATGCTTACACTGTCCAAGATAGAGGCTGGAGAGGAAAAACTCAAGCCTGCTGAAACGGATCTTAAGAACCTCTTGTTCACAGCACTACTCAACTTTGAAAAGCCTATTGAGGCGGCAAATATTGAGGTAGTTGGCTTTGAGGAAATGGGCAACCTCAAGGTAATTGCAGATGAAAAAATGCTTTACCAAGTGGTTTACAACCTCTATGACAACGCTGTTAAGTTCACCAATGAGGGTGGCACGATTTACGTCGAGACGCTCGCTGAGGATGACAAGGTAACAGTCACAATTGCCAACACCGGAGAGGGCGTTAAAGACGAGGAACTCCTCCACATATTTGAGCGCTTCTACAAGGTTGATAAGTCGAGAAGTGAGCACGTCAAAGGTGTTGGCCTGGGACTCAACCTTGCCAAGAACATCATCGAGCTCCACGGCGGCGAAATCTCCGCCACCTCAACACCAGGTGAACTTACAAGTTTCAGCTTCTGGATTCCTAAAAAACAATAACTGGAAGTGATTTTGTGGAAAAGTCAAATAAGTCAGGTCGCACGTTTTTCATCATTCTCTTGGTAGCGATTTTGCTCATCGCCGGTGTTGCTGCTATCGCCATCGTACTTGATGGCAAGAGCACTGACAAAGAGGCGAATAAAGCAAAGGAAGCGGATGTAAATACATCCATCTCACAGGGTGAGGCTAAGGAATACAACGTAAAATCAGATGGCAATGTTTTGACATCTGTTGAGATAGCTGAGAAGGTAAAACCATCAGTTATGGCCGTTGTAACCTACAGAGGCGACAGCGTCTATGGTGAGGGCTCAGGTATCTTTATGAGCGAGGATGAAGATGGCAATTATACATACGTACTAACCTGCGCACATATCGTAAGTACGGGAAAAGTTGACATCAAGATCGAGCTTGAAGATGAGACTCAATACGACGCTGAAATCGTCGGTTACGACACCAGAACTGACATCGCTGTGCTTCGTGTAAAGGCAACAGGCTTTACACTTGCAGAATTTGGCGATTCATCAGTTTTGAAGGTAGGCGAACCTATCTATGCAATAGGTAATCCTGGTGGAACCGCTTTCTTCGGTTCATTCACTGGCGGATATGTCTCAGCAATTGACAGACCAACATCAACATCCTCTAGTGCATACACAATGGAGTGCATCCAGCACGACGCAGCAATCAACCCAGGTAACTCTGGCGGTGCCTTAGTCAATAGCTTTGGCCAGGTAGTTGGTATGAACTCATCCAAAATTGCTGCTGAGGAATATGAGGGCATGGGATTTGCAATTCCTATCAACCTCATCACAGATGTTGTAAATGACATACTCAGTGAGGGATATGTTCAGAACCGTGCGAAACTCGGTATCTCATACGTTCAGGTAAGCCAGAACCAGACTTACAGCATGATCTGTAAGCAGAATAAATTACCTTCTGGTTCAATCATCATCGCTCAGATTGAGGATGGCACAGCACTCTCAGATACAGAGGTAGTTGAAGGCGATATCATCATCGGTGTAAACGGCAAGGATATGGACTCAGTTGACGTCCTCCTTGACATCATCGAGAAGGCAAAACCAGGCGATAAGGTAGAACTGAAAATCGCTCATGTAAATAACGATTACACAGTTGATAAGTTCAGCGTAACAGTTGCACTTTCAGAGGACACAGGCTCATCTGAGGAAGTAACTGAGCAGCAGAAAGATGACGACTTTAAGAATCCATTCGCAAGATAAACAAAGGGGCAATGCTTTTTAGCATTGCCCTTTTTGACTATTTATGGTATGATAATAAATTGTCAATATACTTTTTAAGTATATTTTTATTATATATAGGAGGTGTTTTTTTGAACACACTAGCTATTGTTCTTATAATTGTAGCTGCTGTTGTTTTCGCACTTGTCGGATTTATCGTAGGCGCTGCTTACCGTAAAAAGACAGCCGAAGCTAAAATCGGTTCTGCGAAAGAGGAAGCTACTAGAATTATAAATCAGGCCATGACAAAAGCCGAACAAGCAAAAAAAGAAGCCATCTTAGAGGCTAAGGACGAAATCCACAAGCAGCGTTCCGAGACTGAAAAGGATTTACGTGAGCGTCGCGCTGAGGTTCAGCGCCAGGAGCATCGTCTCATCCAAAAGGAAGAGAACATCGATAAGAAGACTGACGCTATTGAGAAGAAGGAAGAAATTCTTAACGACAAGATCCAGAAGGCCGATGAGAAGATGGCCGAGATCGATACCTTGAAGAAGAGCCAGCTTGAAATGCTTGAAAAGATCTCTGGCTATTCCAAGGAACAGGCCAAGGCCTTCCTCCTCCAGCAACTCGAGGAGACACTCGAACACGAGAAGGCTGTTCGAGTTCTCGACTACCAGGAGAAGATGAAGGACGAGGCAGACCAAATTGCTCGTGAGTACATCACAACTGCTATCCAGCGCTGTGCTGCTGACCATGCAGCAGAGGCAACAGTATCAGTTGTTGCATTACCAAACGACGAGATGAAGGGCCGTATCATCGGCCGTGAGGGTAGAAATATCCGCGCAATCGAAACTATCACAGGTGTAGACCTCATCATCGATGACACACCTGAGGCAATTACAGTTTCATGCTTTGACCCAGTTCGCCGCGAAATCGCACGTCTCACACTCGAGCGACTCATCGCTGATGGACGTATCCATCCAGCACGCATCGAGGAGACAGTTGAGAAGTGCAAGCGCGAAGTTGAACAGACAATCAAGCAGACAGGTGAGCGCGCAGTAGTTGATGCTGGTGTTGGTAACATCCACCCAGAGCTCGTTAAACTCCTTGGTCGTCTCAAGTACAGAACAAGTTACGGCCAGAACGTACTCAACCACTCACTTGAGGTTTCATACATCTCTGGACTCCTTGCCGAGGAACTTGGAGCAGACGTTAAGCTCGCTAAGCGCGCAGGTCTCCTCCACGATATCGGTAAGTCAATCGACCACGAGTATGAGGGTACACACGTACAGCTCGGTGTTGAGTTTGCCAAGAAGTACAAGGAGAACGACAAGGTTCTCCACGCTATCCAGGCACACCATGGCGATGTTGAGCCTAAGACAGTTGTTGCCTACATCGTTCAGGCAGCAGATGCTATCTCAGCAGCACGCCCAGGCGCTCGCCGCGAGAACATCGAGAACTACATCAAGCGCCTTGAGAAGCTTGAGGAGATTGCAACATCATTCGACGGTGTTGATACATCCTTTGCTATCCAGGCCGGCCGTGAGGTTCGTATCCTTGTTAAACCTGAGCAGGTATCAGATGACAAGATGGTACTCCTTGCTCACGACATAGCACAAAAGATCGAGTCTGAACTTGACTACCCAGGCCAGATCAAAGTAAACGTAGTTCGTGAATCACGTGCTACAGATTATGCAAAATAATTGACTAGGGGGCAGTATCACTGCCCCTTGTTTGCCCTTAGAAAGGAGGCCTTGGCCTTGAATATTTTGATGGTAGGCGACGTAGTCGGCACCAGTGGCCTCGACTTCCTACGTCGCAGGCTGCCGGCTTTGAAACGAGAGCTGGGCGTTGACGTCTGCGTCGTAAACGGGGAGAACTCTGCGGACGGCAACGGTATCACTGCCGTGTCCGCTGAGAGTATTTTTACTTCTGGCGCAGACGTCGTTACGACGGGCAACCATGCCTTCCGTCGTAAGGAGGCATATTCATATTACGACGATACCGAATGCCTCCTACGCCCAGCGAACTTTGTTGATACAGTTCCAGGCCACGGTGTGTGCGTTCTTGATAAGGGACGCGTACAGGTTGGCATTATCAACCTCATGGGCACCATGTACATGGACCCACTTTCAAATCCATTCCTTCTTGTTGATGATTTGTTATCTTCTTTGTCATCATGCAAGATTATTCTCGTTGACTTCCATGCTGAGGCAACATCAGAGAAGAAGGCAATGGGATACTACCTCGATGGCAGGGTATCAGCTGTCGCTGGTACACACACTCACGTCCAGACTGCTGATGAGTGTGTTTTAGCTGGTGGTACCGGTTACATCACCGACCTCGGTATGACAGGCCCGCTCGAGTCAGTACTCGGCGTTGTACCGTCGATTGT
>JAUNQL010000082.1 GCA_030536195.1 Clostridia bacterium
GGCAATGTCAAAAGGAGCATAACAGTAAACATCACCGGTATATCCACTACTAAACTTGCATTCATTCCGCCAATAAGTTTCTCTGCTGGTACAGCAAATGGATTAATTGTAATTGCCATACCAGATACCAAAACAAGATTAAACAAATTCGCACCGATAACGTTACCAAGTGACAACGCACCATGGCCCTTGCGAAGAGAAGTAATTGCCGTAACAAGCTCTGGAAGCGAAGTGCCAAGAGCAACAAGAGTAAGTGCAATTACAGATTCTGGAACACCAATCTTCTGAGCGAGGATGGTGCAGTTATCAACGAGCAAGTTTGCGCCTACTGCGATAGCGATAGCGCCAACAACAAGATAAATCACGTTAGTTGCCATAGATGCTTCTGATTCATCAGAAACCTCTTCCACCTCTACTGCATCAGCCAAAGGATTTTTCATTGCAACAAGTGCGGATTTAATTTGAAGACCAATGTAAATCGCAAAAACAGAAAGTAGGATTATACCAATTGTCCTTGAGAAAGTGCCAGTTACAATAGCAACACCTGCATAGAGGATTGCTGAGCCAAAGAAGAAAGCAGATGGCACTCTCATGCTCTTTTTATCTGTAAATCCAGGAGCAAATGCGATTGTAACAGCACAGACAAGTGACGTGTTACAAATAATTGATCCAATAGCATTACCATATGCTGTTTGTGACTGCCCAACAGCGGCAGCGCTTGCTGATATAAGCACTTCTGGAAGTGTCGTACCAATGGATACAACTGTTGCACCGATAAGCAAATCAGGAACACCAAACTTCTTAGCAATACCTACTGCCCCATCAACAAATTTATCTCCACCGAATATAAGGAGTGCAAGACCCACAGCAAAAAGTGCTATTGCTATAGGAAAAACGAGTCCATCAGATACCGAAAAATGTATGAGCCCAAAAAGTGTACTCATCTCTGTCATTTAAATTCACCTCTTTAGAAAAATACGCCTGTTATCCATATTTCAAGGCCTATGCCAATTAAGATTACGCCGCCTAAAATATCAGCTTTCCAGCCAAGTTTTGTACCCACTTTCTTACCTATAAGCACACCTGCAACAGATATTACAAAGGTAGTGATTGCAATTATTAAATTACAAATCAACGCCTCTGAAATACTGTATTCAGAGATAGTAAATCCTACTGATAAAGCGTCAATTGAAGTTGCTACTGCTTGGATAAAAAGTGCCTTCATTGTGAGCTTTTCAAGCGCAACTTCCTCAACTGATTTGCGCGCCTTGATGCCATCAACTAGCATCTCGCCACCTATATAGAGGAGAAGGATTAATGCAATCCAAGGTATGAACTTTTCAAAGCTTTGAAAGCGCTCTGCTATCGTATGGACGCAGAACCAACCTATCATTGGCATAAGCGCTTGAAAAAGCGCGTATGCACCGCCGACAAGGCAAATTTTAGGTACGCCCATTGTCGGCTCCTTAAGGCCATTTGCAAGCGATACTGAGAATGCATCCATTGCAAGTCCTACGCCAAGAACCACAGAGAACATTATGAAACTCCAAGTCATTAAAGTTCCTCCTTATATAACAAAAGACCCATGTGTGGTAAGCACCACACATGAGTCTCGCAATTTAAAGCAAAGCCAGACCGGAACGGTCAGGATGTTGACTGTTGCTACACCAAAAGGTGTCTGCTACTCCCTCAAGGAGATTTATTGAAATCATTTTAACATAAGTTAAAAGACGTTTCAACTATTACTTTTTAGTACCGAAAAGACCTCTAACTACTGCTGTAGCGCCACTTCTCATAACAGATGAAAGTGCAGTTGATGCTGCCTGCTTTGCAATCTTGTCAGCAGACTTAACACTGCCAGAACCAGTTACTGAGTTAACCATATTAGTTGTGAGTGAACGAGCAACTGATGAAGCGGCATTAGTTGCAGCACGCTCAACTACCTTTTTCTTCTTGGCAGCCTCTTTCTCTGCTTCCTTTTCAGCCTTTTCTTGAGCCTTCTGCTGTGCCTTAGCCTCAAGTGCTGCAGCACGCTCCTCAGCCTTGGTTGCAGCAGCCTCTGCCTTGGCCTCTTCCTTGGCAAGTTTCTCCGCTTCCTTAGCCTGGGCTGCCTCTACGGCTGCCTGCTCCTGTTCAGCCTTGAGCTTCTCAGTTGCAGCCATAATTATCTCATAAGCTGACTCTGGGTCCTGAGCCTCTCTGTACTTGAGGTCAAACTCAGATGATACGATTGCTGTGTTAACCTTCTGAGGATCAGCCATGCCCATAAGGCTCTGTGGAGGTAAAATCTTGGCTCTCTCAACTACCATAGGTGTACCTGATTCATCAAGGAATGAAACAAGAGCTTCACCTGTACCAACTTCCATAAGTGCCTGCTCAGAATCAAAGGCATCATTTGCACGGAATGCAGCAGCTGCTGCCTTTACCATCTTCTGCTCTGCTGGTGTGTAAGCGCGGAGACCGTGCTGTACACGGTTTGAAAGCTGAGCCAAGACATCATCAGGGATGTCTGATGGTGACTGTGAAATAAAGTAAACACCTACACCCTTTGAACGGATGAGTTTTACAACTTGAACAATCTTCTGAACAAATGCCTTTGGAACCTCATCAAAGAGAAGGTGTGCCTCGTCGAAGAAGAATACCATACGAGGCTTATCAAGGTCGCCTACCTCTGGAAGCTGCTCAAAGAGTTCGTTGAGCATCCAAACGAGGAAGGTTGAATATACTGTTGGAGATGAAATAAGTTTTGCAGATGAGAGGATATTGATAAATCCACGGCCATCAATATCTGTACGCATCCAATCCTTGATATCAAGCATTGGAAGACCAAATACGCCTTCGCCACCCTCCTGTTCAAACTGGAGGAGTGCGCGCTGAATAGCGCCGATTGATGCAGATGATACGTTACCATAAGTGAGTGTATACTCCTCTGCATTTTCACCTACGAAGCCGAGCATAGCGCGAAGGTCCTTAAGGTCATAAAGTAAAAGTCCCTTATCATCAGCAACTTTAAATACTAAATTGAGTACGCCCTCTTGTACGTCGGAGAGATTCAAAAGACGTGAGAGAAGTGTTGGGCCCATGTCAGAAATTGTAACTCTAACTGGGTGGCCAGACTCACCAAACAGATCCCAGAATCTTGTAGGATAGCCCTTCTGCTCAAAGCCATCGATACCAAACTTCTCCTTAGCACGGACATCCATGCCTGTGCCCGGTTCGATCATACCAGTAAGGTCGCCCTTAACATCGGAGAAAAATACTGGAACACCGAGGTCTGAGAAAGACTCGGCAATAACCTTCATTGTAATTGTTTTACCAGTACCTGTAGCACCAGCGATAAGACCATGGCGATTGGCCATCTTTGGTAAAATGTAGAGTTCTGTTCCCTCAAAAGAACTTGCTACCCAAATTTTTCCGTCCTTTAACATTTTAATTCCTCCAACTATTTATTTTCGTTCTTCTCATTGTCCTTTTCTAAATCCTCCATAAACTGATGGAGTGTCTGAACAAGCAAGAGTGTTTTTACATTACCAAGTGGCAAACTTGAAAGGAGTTCCTTTGGAACGTTTGCCATTTCCTTCTTTAGTTCAATTCCCCGCTCCGTGAGGTAGACATTCATGTTGCGCTCGTCCTTTGGATCACGCTTTCTCTCGACATATCCTAGTGCCTCAAGCTTTTTAAGAAGTGGTGTTAGCGTACCAGAATCAAGGAAGAGTTTCTTGCCGAGCTCCTTGACATTGATGCCATCCTTTTCCCACAATGCCATCAATGTGATGTAACCCGTATAGGTCAAATCATATGGGTCAAGAAATGGCTTGTAACGCCTTATTACTTCCTTTGACGACACATAGAGTGAAAAGCAAAGCTGATTATCAAGTTTTTGCAATTCATCATCCGGTATTGCCGATAGAGCAAGACCAGTGAGTTTACTTTCCTTTGCCATAATATCACCCCTACAATAAGTCTCCCACTAGTGGGTGGGGCAGTGTTAACTGCCCCATTTTGGCGGAGAGTAAGGGATTCGAACCCTTGGGCGGTGTTACCCGCTAACTGATTTCGAGTCAGCCCCGTTATGACCACTTCGATAACTCTCCATATATGCCCGCTTTAAAGCGGGCCTTTTTTATTTGTTATATTCCTCAATTATCTTGCCCGCAACATAGACACCTGATGCCGATGCATGGGAAAGAGAATGAGTTACACCTGAGCCATCGCCAATGACATAGAGTCCCTTGTGACATGTCTCGAGGTTACTATCGAGTGCAACTTCCATGTTATAGAACTTGACCTCTACACCATAGAGGAGTGTATCCTCGTTTGCTGTACCTGGTGCGATCTTGTCAAGCGCATAGATCATCTCGATGATACCATCGAGAATGCGCTTTGGAAGGACGAGCGAGAGGTCACCAGGTGTCGCATTGAGCGTCGGACGAACAGTGTTCTCCGCGATACGCTTCTCATTGCTACGGCGACCGCGCTCAAGGTCACCAAAGCGCTGTACAATAACGCCACCGCCAAGCATGTTTGAGAGCCTTGCAATGGACTCGCCATAGCCATTGGAGTCCTTGAAAGGCACGGAGAAGTGCTTGGAAACAAGGAGTGCGAAGTTGGTGTTCTCTGTGTGCTTGCTAGGGTCCTCATATGAGTGGCCGTTAACAGTGACAATACCATTGGTATTCTCGTTAACAACGGCGCCATATGGGTTCATACAGAACGTCCTAACGTGATCTTCAAACTTCTCAGTTTGATAGACAATCTTGGACTCGTAAAGCTCACTTGTTAAGTGCTCAAAAATAAGGGCTGGAAGCTCTACTCTAACACCCAAGTCAACCCTGTTAGAACGAGTTTCAATATTAAGTTCATTGCAGACAGTCTCCATCCACTTTGAACCAGACCTACCTACTGAAACGATGCAGTGCTTGCACTCAATTTCACTGTCCTTGGTGAAGAGTTTATAGCCATCATCAAGTTTCTCGAGTTTTAAAACTGGTCTGTGGAAGAAGAAATCTATCTTGTCCTTGAGTTCGTTATAGATGTTCTCAAGAACCACATAGTTAATATCTGTTCCAAGGTGGCGAACAGAGGCATTTAAAAGCGTCAAATTGTTCTGCATGCAGAGTTTCTTAAACTCTGAGCCAGCAGTTGAATACATCTTGGTGCCTTCGCCACCGTGGCTCATGTTGATGTCATCGACATATTCCATGAGCTCTATTGCCTTTTCACGGCCAATGTACTCGTAAAGTGTACCACCAAAGTCGTTGGTGATGTTGTACTTGCCATCTGAAAAGGCACCCGCTCCACCAAAGC
>JAUNQL010000083.1 GCA_030536195.1 Clostridia bacterium
CTGATACTAATCAAATTGGTATTGCGTGACACGGTTATACTTCCACTTTGGAAGCCTAACTCTAAAAAGGTATTTGTTGCAAGTCTCGGTGTCGCTTTCCTAACATTGCTTATCTCCAATGTTATTGTCAGCATGGGCACCATCTTTGGTGAGGCAGTTGGTTTTGAGTTTGAGGCGGCCGAGTCACCTGCACCACAGTCCTTCACGGGATACTTGTGGCAGGTGTTGAGCGTCGCAATAGTGCCTGCAGTTGTGGAGGAGTTTGCCGTGCGCGGCGTTATGCTCCAATCCCTTCGCAAGTATGGCGACCTCTTCGCAATGATAGTGAGCTCGCTCTTCTTTGGCCTCATGCACGGCAACTGCTTGCAGGCACCATTTGCATTTATCCTCGGCATGGTAATAGCGTGGCTTGTTATCAAAACGGACAGTCTCTGGACTGGTATTGCAATCCACTTTATGAATAACCTCTATGCGACAACATTGCTCGCCCTTGGCGAGATATGCAGCATGGGTGTCTATGTTGCCATTGTTGCAAGCGTCAACATCATCGGCGCGCTCCTTGGTGTTGCAGCAATTATTTGGTTTGTTGATAAGAAGGAAGTCAAATTAGAACTTCGCAAGGTATACAAGTGGGAGCCATACGTAGTGGCCCTCTGTGCGGTTCCAATGACAGCCGCAATTATCATGCTTGTTAAGATGTGCCTTGAGACAATCAATTATGTGGGGTTGTCTTGATGGATAGAGAGTATTTTATGAGAGAGGCGCTGAGCCTCGCGCAGCGTGCAGCTGCTGAGGGCGAGGTGCCTGTCGGCGCAGTTGTGGTACGGGGCGACGAGATCGTCGGCCGTGGATACAATAGGCGCGAGGGCGACAAGAACGCCCTTGCACACGCGGAGCTTTCGGCGATAGACGAGGCGTGCAAAACCCTAGGCGGTTGGCGCCTCTGGCAATGTGACATCTATGTCACATTGGAGCCATGCCCTATGTGTGCGGGCGCAATAATCAATTCACGAATTAAGACAGTGTACTACGGTGCCAAGGATCAAAAGGCAGGATGCTTTGGCAGCGTAACTGATTTTAATACATTTGGCTTTAATCACAAGCCAGAGATAGTAGGCGGCATTCTTGAGGAGGAATGCGCTAACGAACTTAGTACTTTTTTTAAAACTTTAAGGAGATGACATATATGAGCGAATGTACTCATGATTGCAGCACTTGTTCTTCTAAGTGTGAAAAGGCTGATTTTCAGCAACCACTTAATGCTAATAGTAAGGTAGCAAACGTTATCGCCGTAGCATCCGGTAAGGGTGGCGTAGGCAAATCACTTGTAACTTCCCTCCTCGCATGCGAGAGCGCAGCAAGAGGAAACAAGACAGCCATTATGGATGCGGACATCACAGGTCCTTCAATTCCAAAGGCATTTGGTCTCCATGACCAGGCTGTTGGCACAGAGCTTGGCATCGAGCCAGCTGTTGCTGAAAACGGCGTTAAGGTAATGTCAATTAACCTCATCCTCGATGACGAGGAAAAGCCAGTTGTATGGCGTGGTCCAGTTATCAGTGGTGTTATCAACCAGTTCTGGACTGACGTAAACTGGGGCGAGGTTGACTATATGTTTGTTGATATGCCTCCTGGAACAGGTGACGTTCCACTTACAGTTTATCAGTCCCTTCCAGTTAAGGGTATCGTTGTAGTTACAACTCCTCAGGACCTTGTAACACTCATTGTTAAGAAAGCATATAACATGGCCAAGATGATGGATGTTCCTATCCTTGGTGTCATTGAAAATATGAGCTATGTTGAGTGCCCTGATTGTGGCAAGAAGTTTGAAATCTTCGGCAAGGGCAAGGCAGAGGAAATTGCCAAGGAACTTGGCGTTCCTGTACTTGCAACTCTTCCAATCAACCCAGCAACAGCTGAGCTTGTTGATGCTGGCAAGATTGCTGATGCTGACAGAACAGGCTTTGAGTCTGCACTCGACATCATAGAACAGCAACTAATTAAGGAGTAATTATGTTAGAGCTTAGAAACCTATCTTTCAAAGTTGAAAATGAAGATGGTTCTGGTGCGCTCGATATCATTGAGGGTTTGGATCTCACAATTGACGACGGCAAGTTTGTCGTAATCACAGGTCCAAACGGCGGTGGTAAATCTACGCTCGCCAAACTCATTATGGGTATTGAGCAGCCAACAGGTGGCCAGATTCTCTACAACGGACAAGATATTACAAATATGAGCATTACAGACCGTGCAAAGCTCGGTATCGGCTATGCTTTCCAGCAGCCACCTCGCTTTAAGGGTCTGACTGTTCGCTCACTTTTGTCCCTTGCCGCTGGCAAGGAACTCCCAGAGGACGAGTGTTGCTCATACCTCACTCGCGTAGGCCTTTGCTCAATGGACTATCTTAACCGCGAGGTAGACAACTCCCTCTCAGGCGGTGAGGTAAAGCGCATTGAGATTGCGACACTTATGGCTCGCCATCTCAATCTCGCAATTTACGACGAGCCTGAAGCAGGCATCGACCTCTGGAGTTTTACAATGCTTGTTGATACATTCAAGAAGCTTGCTAAAAACGAGACAAACAGCGTAATAATCATCTCTCACCAAGAGAGGATAATGCAGCTCGCGGACGAGATTATTGTCCTTGCAAACGGCAAGGTACAGTCTCAAGGTCCAAAGGACGAGATATTCCCAAGACTCCTTTCAGAGTTTGGCAGTTTCTCAAATGAGTGCACACTCAGAGGGGAGGGTAAATAATGGAACTAAAAGATTTTAAGTTTGAAACTACCCTCACACCTACTGATCAGCACATGCTCCGTGAGATTGCAGATATGATAGGCACACCAGACGGCGCATTCAACATCCGTAAAAACGGCGAAGGCGTTGTAAAGTCATCAACCGATAACATTGAGATTAAGCAAAAGGCAGACAAGCCAGGCATCGATATCATCATTAAGCCTTACACTGTTGCCGAGAAGGTACATATCCCAGTTATCATCACAGACTCTGGTGTACAGGAAACTGTATATAACGACTTTTACATTGGCGAGGGTGCCAATGTAGAGATTGTCGCAGGTTGTGGTATCCACAACTGTGGTGACGGCGATTCCAAGCACGACGGTATTCACTCATTCCACATCGGCAAGAATGCGACTGTCAAGTACGTAGAGAAGCACTACGGTGATGGCGACGGTAACGGCAAGCGCATCATGAACCCAACCACTGTTGTAAACATGGAAGAGGGTTCATACTGCGAGATGGACATGGTTCAAATCAAGGGTGTTGACTCAACTTACAGAAAGACAGAGGCAAACCTTGAGGCCAATGCCAAAATCTATGTGCTTGAGCGTCTTATGACACACGGCAAGCAGGAGGCCAAGACCGATATGGTTGTAAACCTAAACGGTGAGGGCTCATCTGCTCAGATAATTTCAAGAACAGTAGGTAAGGATGACTCAGTTCAGGTATTCTATCCAAACGCTGTTGGTAACAACGCTTGTCACGCACATGTACAGTGTGACTCAATCATCATGGATAATGCCAAGATCTCATCCATCCCTGCAATTTCTGCAAATCACCCAGATGCCCAGGTTATTCATGAGGCTGCTATTGGCAAGATCAATTCCGACCAGCTCATCAAACTTGAGACATTTGGTATGTCAGAGGAAGAGGCTGAGGAGATTATCATCCAAGGTTTCTTAAAATAGGTTTTGAACTTCAATAGGCGGTGAAGTTTATGTTAATGGATTTAGGTTTCTTGTATGCGGTTGTAGCTTACGTATGCTTTGCTATTACTGTGGTCTTGCTTGGCCAGACATACAGGGTAAGACAGAGTGAAACCATAGATAAGTCATATGCAACGATGCTTCTCTTTATGCTCTTGTTTATGTTTATCGATGGTACTTGGGGACTTCATTTCTCCTCAACTATTAAGACGAATCCAATTTCATATGAGATATTTACCTATGCTTTCCACTTTATGGCAGCGTGGTCTGCCTATGTCTGGTATGGCTATGTAATTAGCTTTGCCAAGATAGAGGGTAAGCTCAAGAAAGTATTTGAGTCTTTCCGTCATCTGTTGATTGTTGCTCAGATGACTTTGCTCTTTACGAATCTTGTAAATCACCAGTTCTTCTATTTTGAGGACGGCATCTATCACACTATGCCACTTCGCAAGGTTGGATTTATACTCCAGTATGCGTACTACGTCCTCTTGATGATAGTATCCCTTGTGATGTTCTTTGTTTCAAAAGAGGATACAAGGAAGCGCAGGTTCATCGTGGCATCAAGCTACTCGTTTATACCACTTGTTTTTGGTATAGGTCAGGTAGTCTTCCCAGATGCACCTATGTATTCCTTGGGCTTTGTAATGACAGCGGTATACATCTATGTTCTCAACATCAACAAGGAACGTGATCAGTACCTTGAGTCCCTTTATAAGCAGTCCAATTTGCGACTTTCTGTTTTGGGACAGGGTCTTGCTTACGACTATAAAGTTGCCTACTATGTTGACCTTGAAACAAATGCGTTTGAGCGCATCGCAAAGGACAATGTATATAAGGAAGCATTGGATAAGATTGGTGATGATGGGGAAAGCGCCGACTTCTTTGCAGTGGTAAGAAGCAATCTATCGAGTATAGTTTATGAGGATGATATCGCATACGTTTTCGACATGATGGACAAGGACAAGATAATGTCAGAACTCAAGAGAAGCGACTCGTATACTATCAATTACCGCAGTATTATTGAAGGCGCTCCAAAGTACTACCGTATGAAGTTTGCTATCCCAAAAGTTGAGGGAATTGAAAACAAACTTGTTATCGGTGTGTATGACATAGATAAAGAGGTTAAGAGGGAGCTTGATCAGCAAAAGGCACTTGAGGATGCACTCCGCCTTGCAAACAGCGCCAATGCTGCCAAGACATCATTCCTTTTCAATATGTCACATGATATCCGTACACCTATGAATGCTATCTTCGGCTTTGCCGAAATAGCTAAGAAGAATATCGATTATAAGGATAAAGTTTTATATAGCATTGATAATATTTCAACTGCAGGCACGCACCTGCTTGAACTTATCAACGAGGTCCTCGACATGTCCCGTGTTGAGAGTGGTAAGGTAGTCCTCAATCCAGAGAAGGAGAGCTTGCTTGAAGCAGGCGCCAAGATTGCGGCTATTATCGACCTCTCAGCTTCTGCCAAGAATATTACAATTGATTCTAAAATTGTTAATTTGCGTGACCCATACGTTATGATGGACAAGCTTCACTTTAACCAGATTCTCATCAACATCCTGTCCAACT
>JAUNQL010000084.1:0-1615 GCA_030536195.1 Clostridia bacterium
AGGATGGACTTGAGCATTACATGCTCAGGACATACACAACCCGAACCGCCGGTCTCAACTGTACCCATGACAAGGAGCTTAACTCCATTGATGTCCTTGGAGTACTTGTCAGGTATGTCGGATACCTGCGGGTTGAGTTTGAAGAACTTGTTGGCGTCGTTGGCGCCTGTCCTCTCCTCAACGAGTGTGCGCATCTTGGAAATTGGAACTATTGAATTTACTTCCTCCTCTGACAGTCCGAGCGCAAGTCCCAGATTGGCATCTGGGTCAACGTCCGCTGCAAGTACTGTCCTGCCCTCGTCAGCGTAAAGCCTTGCGAGTGTTGAGGAGAGCGTTGTCTTGCCAACGCCACCTTTTCCAGTAATAGCAAGTTTCATAAAAAGCCTCTTGATGTTTACTAAATATTGAGAGCTGTACGCTTAGCCTCAATTGCTTCTATCATAAGGTCACAGAGTTTATCCATGTCCTTTTCAACTGTGAAGTTTGCCTCAACCCACTGCTTTGTGCCTGACTCGCCACGGAGGAGTTCGATAACTTCCTCTGAGCCCTCACAGAATGGTTCAACGCCGAGGTATGTATCAATACCAGTTGCTACTACGTAGTTACCGATTGATACTGCCTTCTCAGACATCCATTCTGGTGCGCAACCTACAAGTGGAATCTGTGAGATGTTGATGCCCCAGTCGTTTGCGATGTCAGTTGCGAGAATCATCATACGAGAGATATCTACGCAAGAGCCCATATGAAGTACTGGTGGGATACCAACGAGTTCACATACACGGCGGAGACCTTCACCACAGCAATCCTTAGCATCGAGGTCCATAAGACCTGCCTTGGCAGCTGCCTGTGCAGAACATCCTGAAACTACAACGATGATATCGTTCTCGAGGAGTTTCTTCATAAGTTCAATGTGAGAGAAGTCTGCGCGAACCTTAGGGTTGTTACAACCTACCATTGCAACTGCACCGCGGATAACGCCTGACTTAACTGCATCAACGAGAGGCATCATTGTGCCTGTCTCATCAACGTGGCTGTTTGTTACGCCATCGAGGCACTTCTTGATTGCCTCTACTGAGTAACCAACACGAGCCTTGGTCTTGAGCTCTGGGATGTAAACGAGGTCTGGGTTTCTATTAGCAAAGTTCTCACAAGCGATTCTTACGATCTCCTTTGCCTTCTCTGCTGCTGTCTCATCAGAGAACTCAATGAAATCAGAGTCAGGGAAACGAGCGATTGGGCTTGTTGAGATGAACTTTGTATGGAAGCACTTGGAAAGTGGGCCAAGTGCTGGGAAGATGCACTGTACGTCAACAACGATTGCTTCGCAAGCGCCTGTGAGTACTACGTTCTCCTGCTGGAGGAAGTTACCTGCCATTGGAATACCATGGCGCATTGCAACTTCGTTTGCTGTACAGCAAACACCGCAGATGTTGATGCCCTTAGCACCGTTCTTCTTTGCAAGGTCAATCATCTCTGGATCCTGTGCATAGAAAACGATCATCTCAGAAAGAGATGGGTCATGGCCATGAACAACGATGTTAACCATGTCCTTTTCCATTACACCAAGGTTCGCTGTTGTATCGATTGGCTTTGGTGTGCCAAAGAGTACATCAGA
>JAUNQL010000084.1:1661-5302 GCA_030536195.1 Clostridia bacterium
GTCTAATAAGTGCCTCAGGAAGTGATGAGCAACCCATATGTGTCATATGGAGTGACTGTGATACTTCACGGTCGATTGCACGTGGAACGATGTCAGCCTTCTCCCAAAGTTCCTGTGTGTGCTTTGGTGCACGCTCTGTGAACTTCAAGTTTCCGAAAGGCTTACCGTATTCCATAAGGCCAGCCTCTGCAACTTCGTGAGCAAGATCATAGATGTCCTTGTTCTCGGTTTCGATGCCCCACTCTGTTGCAATCTTCTTAAGCTTATCAGGATCCTTTACCTGATATGCACCATCTGGAGCTGCATTGTAAAGTGTGTGTGCAATTGCACGGCCGTGATCCGAGTGAGTAGCTGAACCACCTGCTGTGAATCGCAAATAGTTACGAGCAACGATGCCGTGAGCGTCACAACCACAAATACCACGTGGTGATTTTGGAGTGATGCGGCAAGGACCCATGCTACAGATGCGGCAGCATATGCCCTGTTCACCAAACTTACAGTGTGGAGTTTGGTTTTCAACGCGCTGTTGCCATGAATCTGCTCCAACCTTGGCTCCTGTCTCTAGGAGTTTGTTTGTAGCAGATTCCATCTCCTCAATTGAAATAAGTCTATCCCAATTCATAGATGTTCCTCCATTTACTTATAATTTAATACATTAAAAATATACCAAATTATACGTGTACTGAAATTACCACGAAATGTGCAAAAAAAATAAAGGTGCGCTACAAAGTGTAGCGCACCTTAAATCGCTTGAATAATTACTTATTCTGTCCGTGCTTATAGTTCTTGTTGATTGGAAGTGGAAGTGCACAGAGAAGAATGTATGTCTGGTTGATAGCCTGACGCACTCTTTCGATAGGTCCCATCTTTGGAAGTGGATAAGGAACGTAGTCCTGATTCATCTCTTCCTTAGAAAGCTTCTTAGGAATATCGAATACACGGTCATCGTGTGAAAGGCGTGGAGCATCAACATACTGGCCACCCAAAACTGTCTTAATTCTCTTGAGAATCATTGCAATGAGGCCGAGACCTGTTGGGATAAGCCATGGGTTTGCAGGTGAAACGATAGGAATCAATGTGCCACCAGCGAAGCAGATAAGAATAGCATTCTTAGCTGGGTCGCAACAACCTGTTGCTTTCCAGAAGCAGATGTCGCCTACCTGTGCCAATGTGCAGTTACCCATACCGAATTTCTTCATTGGAAGGGCTGCGAGATCCTCCTTGGTATAAGGCTTACCGTTTCTGTCGAACCAGTAACGAATACCATTAATTGGGATACCAGGACCCTCAATTACACAAACCTTGAGCTTGGCACCGTTCATTGACTTTTTATGGTTAAAGAAGTCCATACCAAACTTAACAGATGCAAGGCATCCACCTGAGCAAGCCTGCTCAATCTCCAAAGCGAGCTCTGGTGTAACTGAATTAGGATCAGTTACCTTTGGTGCGCCTGGAAGTGTATGACCAGCTACTGCAACAAGATTAGGGAACTCGCGAGCAGTCTTCTCATCAAAGAGAGAAGCAATTGCTGGGCGGAACTTTGTTACAGTTGTATCGCCGATAATCTGAACCTGATTATCGCCAAAGTTACGCTTTGTTGCCTCAATCATGAGCTTATTCTTCTCTGGGTCAAAGCCCATCATGTAAGTTGTGATTCTGTCAGCCTCAACAGACTGGTTAGATACAACAATCTTGCCAACCTCAACAGGGTCAACTGGAGAAGGTGTATTACCCTCACCACCGATAATACCGTCGATAACTGTAAGGTCAGGCTTGAAGAGATAGAGCAAGTCAGCAAGCTTCTTGTCGATGTCATGAGTGTGGTTGCGCTCACGAAGGAAGTATGGAATAGTACCCATAGCGTTCTTGAAGCCAAGTGTTACACCTGTGTAGAGGTTTGTCTTCATCTTTGGTACGGATACGTAGTATGCCTCACCCTTAACTACCATGTCGAGAATCTCTGGAAGGTAAACTTCCTTCATTACCTCTGCCTTTGGAAGGATGTAGCGAACTACAGGCTGTGTCTCAAGAGCAACAAGGCCTGTGTCATAGTACTTTGCAATCTTGTCATAGCCAGCAGCCTTAAATGCAACTGTTGTTGGATATGGCTTACCTGCTGACTCTACGATTGTGATGTTGTCTGTGTACTTCTTGAGCCAAGCGATAACCGCCTCAAATACACGTGGGTCAGTGTTCTCTGGGTAGTCCTTCTTATCAAGGCCAGAGTTGTGATATACAAATACAAGGTTAGGCTTAACAAGAACCTGCTTGTAATTCTTTAAATCCTTTGCAAAATCAGTCTTGGCATTGAGGTCATCGAGACCAGCCCAAACTGTCTCACGAATTGCTTTGATGTCAGGACGATCAAAATACTTCTTGGTGCCATAGTCCTTAGGAAGACTAGTGAAGTTTTTCATGTAGTCCATCTTAGGAGCATCTTTGATAAATACGTAACTGTTTGCCATAATTATTCCCCTTACTTTTTAAGCAACTCGAGATACTTTGGAATTGCCTGTTCAAAATTAACGCCGTACCAATTGTAGTTCTCTTCCCTAAGAGTGCATCTCATTGCCTCAAGTGTGTACTCAACAGCAACTACAAGTGCATCATTTACTGAAAGGTCATTCATAAGTGCACCAGTGAAACTTGATGCAAAGACGTCGCCTGTTCCGTGGAAGCTAACTGGTAACTTTTCATTGTAATACTCAAAGAAACTGTCCTTTTCCTTGTCGTAACACATTACGCCAAGTTTGCCTTCTTCGAAGGACATACCGGTGAGGACAGCATAGCGAGGGCCAAGTGCCGCAAGCTTCTTTAAAATATTCTCAATGTATTCGCGGCTATAGCCCGAGCCGACATACTCCTCACCGAGCATAAAGCAAGCCTCAGTAAGGTTTGGTACAACGACATCGGCCTTCGCACATACAGTTGCCATAGCCTTGGCAAACTCTGGTGTGAAGCCCTTGTAAAGGCAGCCATTATCAGCCATAGCTGGATCAACAACTATAGCTGTATTTTCTGTTTTACAATGTCTATTTGTTTAGGACTTCCGAGGTAACCTGTATAGATAGCATCGAAATTGAACTTTTCCTTCTGCCAATGATCTGAAATTGGTGTAATCTCACCTGTCAAATCATGGAATGTAAAGCCCTCTTTGAATGCAGTATGAGTTGAGAGTACTGCCGTTGGTAAAATAGCAGCCTCAACGCCTGCTGCAGAAATAATTGGAAGTGCGACTGTCAAAGAGCACTTGCCGACGCAGGAAATGTCCTGGATTGAAACAATACGTTTCATTGTTCTAATACCTCTTTTTTGCCTGGGATTTGTGAAATAATCACAGCTGCGAACATAATTAAACATCCTATATACTCGCGGACACTCATCACCTCATGTAAGACGACAGCGCCCGAAATAGTTGCGAATACAGATTCAAGACACAAAAGCAGTGACACAACCGCGATGTTGGTACCCTTTTGAGCAAAAATCTGTAATGTATATGCAACACCACTGGAAAGAATTGCAGTGTAGAGTAATGGACCAATTGATGACTTAATCATATCAAATGTTGGAAGCTCATGTGAAACAAACATAAATATCGCAGATACTATGGCCGCTATCGCGAACTGATAACACGAAAGTCT
>JAUNQL010000085.1 GCA_030536195.1 Clostridia bacterium
GGATATCTCCATAACCTCATTGAGTTTGTGAGTGATGATGATAATTGACTTTCCATCCGCCTTCATGCGACGAAGGACAGAGAAGAGTCGCTGTGTCTCCTGTGGTGTCAAAACTGCTGTTGGTTCATCAAGAATCAAAATATCAGCACCACGATAGAGAACTTTGATAATCTCAACTGTCTGCTTTTCAGATACAGACATCTCGTAGATTTTCTTGTTTGGATTTAAATCAAAGCCATAGAGGTCAGCAATTGCTTTAATCTTGGCAGTTGACTTTTTCAAATTGTAGCGGCCCTCATCCTTGAGTCCAAGGACTGTGTTTTCAGCCGCAGTAAAGATGTCCACAAGCTTAAAGTGCTGGTGAACCATACCAATCTTGTAATCAAGTGCATCCTTAGGTGACTTGATTTCAACTTCTTTGCCATCAATAAATATCTGACCATAATCTGGGAAATAGATACCCGAAATCATGTTCATCAGGGTAGTTTTACCCGAACCATTTTCACCGAGGATTGAAAGGATCTCGCCACGGTTAACTGTGAGGCAAACATCCTTGTTTGCCACGATGTCGCCGAAGACTTTTGTTATGTTTTTAAGTTCAATAGCAGGAACTTCAGCCACGGTTTCCCCTCCATTAAAAAAGAACTGTAGGCGGAGCGCAGACGCGCCCCGCCTTTAAACCTATTGTTCGGACTTATTTAAGTGTAATGCCGTCGATATCGATATCGAAGTAAGGAGCTGAACGGTAAACAGACTCAAGGAATGCGCCGTCCTTAACTACCTCTGTCTCACCAACATAGTCGCCTTCGTCATCAACGTCAGCAAGGTATGTCTCGAGAGTCTTGCCACCTACTGTGAACTTAGATGTATCGAAGATCTTGATAGAACCATCAAGGATACCAGCCTTAACTTCTTCGATCTTAGCAGCTGTGCCCTCTGCAGGAGCCTTCTTACCAAGGTCTGTAAGTACTACAGAACCGTCATCGATTGTACCAACGAAATCTGTCTCGATCTCTTCGCCGTTCTTAACGCAGTCGATGCAATGAGACATGTATGGTTCCCAGTTAATTCTTGATGAAACGATGAATGTCTCTGGGCACTGAGCCTCTGTTGAACCGTTGTAAGAAACGTTTGGAACGCCTGCTTCTTCACAAGCTGATGGAGCGCCGTATGAGTCAGCGTGCTGTGAGATAAGTACGCAGCCACCGCCGATAAGCTTCTGAGCGCCTTCCTTCTCAGCTGTCTCGTCATACCATGAGTTTGTGAATACTACATCCATTGTAGCTGTTTCGCAAACTGAACGAGCGCCAAGGAAGAATGATGTATAACCAGACTTAACCTCTGCATATGGCCATGCACCAACATAACCGATCTTAGCTTCTTCAGCCTTGATGTCGCCAGCTTCGATCATTTCGTTGAGCTTGAGACCTGCTGCTACACCAGCAAGGAAACGGCCTTCGTAGATGTTAGCAAATGCATCGTGGAAGTTTGCAAGGCCCTCTGTGTGAGCCTTAGTTCCTGTTGCGTGTGAGAACTGAACGTCTGGGCACTCTTTTGCTGCCTCGATGATGTATGGCTCGTGGCCGAATGAGTCAGCCATAATCCATGTGCATCCCTGGTCAACAAGGTCAAGAGCTGCTTCTTTACACTCAGCACCCTCTGGAATGTTTGTTGTGATGAAGTATGATTCACCATAAACAAGACCAGCTGCTTCACAAGCTGCTTTGAATGCGTCGATGAAGTTCTTGTCATAAGTTGAGTTTTCATCGTGAAGGCAGATAAGACCAACCTTCAATGTTGCTTCTTTGTCGCCACCTGCTGTTGGAGCCTTAGAACATGCTGCAAGTCCTAAAACCATTACAAGTGCTAGTACTAATGCGATAATCTTTTTCATAGTACTGTTTCCTCCCAAAAAGTTTTTCATTTTATAATTAAAGCAAATGCTTTATTACCTATTCTACAAAAGTTACGGTGCCGGAGTCGGCGTCCATTGAGGCTACTCGAGCGAGGCTCTCAATACGGTAGCCCTGCGAGCGTAACGGAGTGCCACCGTTTTGGAAGGCCTTC
Organism: Clostridia bacterium; assembly: GCA_030536195.1. Classification (GTDB taxonomy): domain Bacteria; phylum Bacillota; class Clostridia; order Oscillospirales; family Acutalibacteraceae; genus UBA1227. The sequence continues at coordinate 2,068 of JAUNQL010000085.1, forward strand.
TCGATGAGGATACCTGCGCCGACAACCTCGGCACCGGCCTGGTCAATGAGATCGAAGAGGCCACGAAGCGCCTCACCATGTGCAAGGAAATCGTCAATTACGAGGACCTTGTCACCTGGGTTTAAATAAGCCTTCTCAACCATAACTTGGTTTACACAGTTGTGAGTGAATGACTTGACTGCTGATGAGTAAACGTTGTCTGCGATGTTAGATGTCTTAGACTTTTTCGCAAAGACAAGTGGGCACTCAAAGTACTGAGCAGTAAGTGCTGCAATAGCGATGCCTGATGCCTCAATGGTTAAAACCTTGTTTACACCAGCATCCTTAAAGAGGCTGTAAAACTCCTTTGCACACTCGCACATAAATGGGACATCAATCTGGTGATTCAAGAAAGAACCTACCTTCAAAACATTACCTGGATAAACTTGACCTTCTTTTAAAATCTTGTCCTCTAATGCTTTCATATTGTCCCCCAAATACAAAAACGGCAGGCACTAATATAGGTGCCTGCCTGTTTCAATAATAACAATAAAAGAAGCAAGTAGTCGTGACTTAGAAGTCGGGCGTCACGGTAGAAACATTTGGGCCATTTATCCAAACCTATACTTGTGCAAAACCATATTTAATTTACATAGAAATTATACCACTCATTATTATAATAATACAATTGTAAGTATTGCCAAAACCACCCACAATATACTGTATGTTTTGGTTATTTTCGCTTCGAATATCGATGTCGTGAAAAATATTTTTAAAAATTACTTGACTTTTTCTCTTGGACGTTGTAATCTAGTCTTGCAAACCAGATGAAACAGTTCTGAACAAAAGGAGACATAATCATGAGTTATTATTCACAATACAAATCAAATAAACTTACACGCAGAATCATTGAACGCGAGTCAGAACTCCGCAGCCGCGGACTCACAGATGAGAACGTAATCGCGGACCTTATCAACAACGAATTTTACAAGAAAGGCAAATAAATAAATGAAAAGACTTAGAGCAGAACTTTGGGACAAGATGCATTTCATGTTCCGTGAATACAACGACAGAATGGTTCACGTAAGCCTCACTTACGACGAACCAATCGATATAGAAGCAATGAAATCCGCACTTATCGTAATGGTGGAGAAGATCCCAGTTTTACACTCCTCATTCGTAGGTAATAAACTTAGGCCATATTGGAAGGTAAGTGAGTACAAAATTGATGATATTTTTAATTGCTATGATGTTGATGACATCGACAAAGCAACAGAAAAATTCTTGATGCAATACATCCCACCTGAGTCACATGTACAGATCAAAGTAGGCGTTTTCAACGAGCGCACACTCTGCATCGTTGAGAACCACATGTGCATGGACGGTGGTGATCTCAAGGAATTTTTAAATGAGTTGTTTTTAGAGTACAACTCAATAGTAGGCACAGGCCATGCGCCTATCACAGTGCGCGAGGGCTCACGCGCATTTGATGAAATTTATGAAGATTTGGAGCCATCGGACGCAATGCGTGCAAAGGCGCTTTTCTCCAACCCATCTCCAAAAGATACTCATTCTTTGCCGCTCACCCCTGCGTCCGATAGCGACAAATCGTTTATTGTAAAACACAAGTTTGATGCTAACACTACAGCTGCCCTCAAGGCTGCTGGCAAAGCGCACTATGCTACAGTAAACGATGTATTGACAGCAGCCTTCTTACAGGCAGCATACGAGATTGGTGACTACGACTCATCTGACTCAATCAGCGTGTCCTGCGCTATGGACCTTAGAAAGCGCCACATGAAGGGCCTTGCCGGTCGTGGCTACACCAACCACACAGCCTTCATGGGCTGCATGACACCTAAAAAGGGCAGCGACATCTTAGAGACACTTGAGTACGTCAAGCACGAGCAGACACTCAACAAGCAGGATAAATTCATCGGTCTCTATGGTTTGCCACTTCTCCGCTTTGCATACAGCGTAATGCCATATGCACTCGCTGAGAAGATCATAAAGCTTGGATACAACAATCCACTTCTTGCTATGTCCAACATCGGCGTGCTTGACAGCGCTGCCCTTTCCCTTTCAGGACACGCACCAGTTGATGGCTTTATGACAGGTGCCGTAAAGTACAAGCCATTCTCGCTCCTCTCTGCCACAACTCTGAATGGCGAGATGACCATCGCCATCTGCGAGCGTGGCAACGATGTCGACCGCGCAGTTATCGAGACATTCATCTCTCTCATTGCCCTCCACGTCGACGAGCTCATCGCCCTCACAGCTGCCAAGGCAGCATAAATTAAAAGCCCCCGACATTTTGTCGGGGGCTTGTTTTAATTGTTTAGATTTAATTATTTGGAATTGAAATCATTACCGTTGTACCAACATCCTTGCTAGATACGATGTTGAGGTCGCCGCCAACCATACGTTGGAGACGGTCAGTTACATTGGCAATGCCAAAGCGTGAGCCCTGGTTTTCAGAGTTCATCTCAGCTTCTGTCTCGAAGCCCTTGCCGTTGTCCTGGATGATAACGGTGTGGCCGGACTCGGAACCAAATGACTTGATAACGATTGTGCCCTTGTCATTGTTGTCCATACCGTGGCGGATGCCATTCTCAACCATCTGCTGAACTGTGAGTGCAGGGATGAGGAAGTCAGTGTCCTCAATCTCGTATGACACTCTAAGGTGAGGCAGGCGAGCCTGCTCAATCTTTAGATACTTCTGAGTCCTATCAAGTTCATCAAGGAATGGAACCGGATGAAGGAAATCTGTCTCCTCCATGTTCATCTCGAGATATACGAGCAAGTCATTAAGTGCTGTCTCAGCACGCTGTGGGTCCTTAGTTGGAAGTCCCTTTAAGTTGCCGAGTACATCATAGATGAAACGAGGCTTTAAATCAGACACTGTCATCGCAGCGCGCTGGTCTGAAAGGAGAAGTTCCTTCTCCATTGTCTCGGCGCGCGTAATCTGAGTGTGAAGGAAGAGGTAGTAAAACACACAAGCTATGATAATAGTTGTAGGTAGATAACCGCTTCGTGTAGTGATAGTCTCAACAACCATCGCAATGCAACATGCGAGCGCGCAGAAAAAGATAGCGAATGTGTCGCTGTGGCTGCGTGCCCTAAACCTTGTGAAGAGGATGCCAAGAAGGGCAACCATCATAAGGATACAGACAATATGCGATGCAAAGCCAAGTGGTCCACGTGTAAAATCGTTCTCTGCATCAAAGTAGAATGCAAGCCACTT
>JAUNQL010000086.1 GCA_030536195.1 Clostridia bacterium
GCCATGGTCGATAACGCAGTAGTTACCATAACCACCGTTACAACCACAAGAACTTGCCTTGCGATAGTTGTGTCCGCAACCATTACTTGCTACTAAAACGGTACCGCTACCTGCTGCGATAATCTTCTTATCATAGGCATCAGCGCCACCCATTGTAATATCAATACCATAGTGGAATGATGTACCAGAACCGCCTGGAGTTGATCTATAGCCATATCGAGATGAGATATATGCACTGCTGTATGGTACTGGGCAGATAAGGCTCGCAGAGCCATCACCCGTTGATACACCATTGAGCATATTATAGATTGTCTGTGCGTATGCATTTTGCTGCTTGCTTGCCTCAGCTTCAATTGCGATAAGTTCAGCATCCTCGCTCTTGAGCTTTGAAAGATATACCTGCAAAACTTTGAGTTTTGCGTCAACTTCCTTCTTGGCATCCACAATCTTGGACTGAGCTGCTACAAGCTCATCCTTGGATGCTTGGAGGTCAATCTTGTCCTCTTCGAGCTTTGCCTGCATCTTTTTAAGCTCGGCAATATCCTCTTTGAGCTGCTCAACTATCTCGTTATCGTGCTTGGTAATTTGGGATACAAGTTCGATACGGTTGAGGAGATTTTCAAAGCTGTCAGCCTCAAAAATAAGCTCAATTGTTGAGATGTTACCAGCCATATACATAGCGCGAAGGCGCTGTGCTAAAAGCTGTTGGGTAGCAGTAATTTGAATCTCTTGGTTGGCCATATTGGCCTCTGTCTCATCAAGCTGTTTTTGAATAACAGAAATCTGAGAGTTGAGAACATCAATCTTGGACTGGTAAGCATTAACCTCTGCTTGTAATGCATCGACAACTTCCTGAATCTCTGATGCAGAAGCCTTAGCTTCAGCGATTTCGCTGTTTAACGCCGCTCTCTTCTTCTCAGCCTCAGCGATTACGTTGTCGAGTTCTTTCTGCTTTTGCTTAAGGGCGTCGACCTTCTCCTGAGTTTCGGCAGAAACTGTAGTTGTCTCGCCATCAACTGCAAAAGCAGGAACTAGAAGTGTTACACAAAATACAAATGCAAACAGAAGTGCTGTAACTCTTTTAGCTACTGTGGTGACTGTCGTTGTCATTTGAAACTACACTTCCTCCCTGTTCCTTAAGATAACGTCCCATTGAAACAATACTTCCGAATACGCCAGCACCAACGCCGATAACAATAAATGCACCAAACATTGGCAAAGCATAAGGAAGGAATGAGATACCTGTTGAACCAAATAAAGTAAATATTGTACCAAACTGGCTCATTGCAAGTGAGTAGAGGCCAAATACGAGGCCTAATGAAATGATACCTGCAATGATACCGATTACGATACCTTCAATGATGAATGGCCAACGGATGAACCAGTTGGTTGCACCAACGGCCTTCATGATGTTTATCTCGAGTCGTCTGTTGTACATTGTTACACGAACTGTGTTAGCAATGATGAAGAGGCTGACTGCAAGGAGCAAGATGATGATACCGAGGCAGATGTATGTAACACCTGTGCGGACCTCTCGCACCTGGCCTGCGAGGTCACTGTTGCCACGTACGCTGAGTACGTTTTCAACAGTGCCGAGCATCTTGAGGACGTTGTCATAGTCAGACAACTCAGACAAGGTAACCTTGTATGAGTCTGGCATTGGGTTGTCCTCAAGGCCCTCAAGGAGGAGGGCATCCTCGCCCATTGTCTTGAGCTGAGACTCATAAGCCTCATCCTTGGATACAAAGTCGGCAGTGCCGACATTTGGAATCATTCTAATATCCTGACCAGCCTTGTTAATCTGGTCCTCATTAAGGCCATCGTTGAGATAGACCATGATAACGTTCTGATCCTCTACGTTTTCAAGCATTGCATCGATGTTAACGAAGAGCATTACCGCAATACCGATAAGTACCAAACATGATGTAAGTACTGCGATTGATGCAAGTGACATCAAGCGGTTAGACCAGACGTTGTGAACGCCCTCTTTGGTGAGGTAGCTTAAGTTAAAGGAGGTTTTACGTTTTGTTTTCTCTGCCATGATTAAACCCCCTCACTATCTTCAAAGTACTTTGAATAATCTACGCCATCTGTGTTGACGAAGTTATTCAACTGTTCCTCTGGTGTAAGAGGAGCTGGCTCTACTGACACAGCGCGAACAGCAGCAATCTTGGAAGCGATTTCTGCTTGAATTGGATCCTCTACTTCCTCAGCTATTGGATCAGCCTCAATTGTAGGTTCAATCTCGACTATTGGCTGAGTTTCAGCAACTGCGATTTCCATCTTAGCAGCTTCGCTGATTTCTGGTCTCGTGCTGTCAATATCAAGAGTGATGTCATTAAGGAGTTCCTCAACAACTGCTGCCTTATCAGAGATTGGAGCCTCTGGCTCTGGCTCTACGATTGGCTTGTAACCAGTTGTCTCGTCATATGAAAGTTCTGAACCAGCAGCGGTGTCGGATATAACTGAACCGTGGTCAAGAACAACTATTCTGTGGTTGAACTTCTTAACGAGCTCGTGCTCATGGGTTACCATGATAACGGTTGTACCGTTCTCGTTAATATGGTTGAGAAGGTCAACGATTTCATAGGACATCTCTGGGTCGATGTTGCCGGTAGGCTCATCGGCGATGATAGTGTTAGCATTATTAACGAGTGCACGAGCGAGTGCAACACGCTGCTGCTCACCACCAGAGATTTCGTTTGGCATACTCCTCGACTTATTCTGGAGACCAACGAGGCTCAAAACGTATGGTACACGTTTTCTGATTTCCTTCTCATTGGCGCCGATAACACGCATAGCAAATGCTACGTTGTCATAGACAGTCATATTAGGAATAAGTCTGAAGTCCTGGAATACGATACCCATGGTACGACGGAAATAAGGAATCTCCTTATCAGTCATCCTTGTGAGATCGTAATTATTTATCATTATTGTGCCGGAAGTAGGAACTTCCTCACGCATAATTGTTTTTAGGAAAGTACTCTTACCTGAACCAGAAGCACCAACTATGAAGACAAATTCTCCTCTGTCAATCCTAAGATTGATATTCTTCAAAGCCTCGGTGCCGCTGTCGTACTTCTTGTAAACGTTTTTGAATTCTATCACGTTTTACACGGCTCCTTTTGCAAAATAAAAGACTGCATTGGCAGAATGCTACCAATACAGTCTATAGTATACCATATTTAATAATAAATTGTAACAGTTTTGTAACCGAAAAACTAAATTTCGTGCTATTGCACAAAACCCAGCACAATATTTAGTGCTTAATTAGAATTTTGTTGGGTTACTGTCAAGATATTTCTTAACCATCAAAGCTACTTTGAATACGATTGCATCATCGAATTCACGAAGATCAAGACCTGTGAACTTCTTAATCTTTTCAAGTCTGTACACAAGAGTGTTTCTGTGAACGAAGAGCTTACGTGATGTCTCTGATACGTTCAAGTTGTTCTCAAAGAACTTCTGGATAGTGAAGAGTGTCTCCTGATCAAGGTTCTCGATTGAGCCTCTCTTGAATACTTCCTGAAGGAACATCTCGCAGAGTGTTGTAGGAAGCTGATAGATAAGACGAGCAATACCGAGGTTGTCGTAACTTACGATATTCTTTTCTGTATCAAATACCTTGCCTACCTCAAGAGCAACCTGTGCTTCCTTGAGTGAGCGAGAGAGATCACGAATACCAACAACTGATGTACCGATACCAACAAGAGCGTTGCTATAGAACTCTGTGTTAAGTGCGTCACAGATTGAGTGAGCAAGCTTCTCAAGGTCCTTAGAATCGATGTTGTTGCGTACTTCCTTAACAAGAGCGATGTCTGTCTCGTTAATGTTAATAACGAAGTCCTTAGTCTTGTCTGGGAAGAGGTTCTGGATTACATCAAATACTGATGCATCCTCATGGCCTGTGATTCTGATAAGAAGAACCACACGAGTTGCATCGTTGTTGAAACGAAGCTCACGAGCCTTAACATATATATCGCCAGGAAGGATGTTATCAAGGATAACATTCTTTACGAAATTACTTCTATCGTACTTTTCATCATAAAATTGCTTGATACTAGAAAGGGAGACAGAAAGGATCCTTGCATACTTTTCAGCGAGATCATCGTCGCCAGTTACAAATACTGAATACTCGTGACGAAGATGAGAGCCAAATGTGAGATAGGTTACCCCATCAAGACAGATAGCTTCGTTTGTTGAAAAGATGTCAGCAACATTAACCTGAATCTGTTCGCCAATTTTCTCAAGTTCACTACAAGCAATAATCGAACCCGTTTCATCAACTACGCCAACTGAACGATCAATTGCGTCGCGCATCTGATGAATTACGCCCTGAAATAATCTGTTTGACATAAAAATGCTCCCCTTTGTGCAATTTCAATAATCAACGTATTTTACATTTTACACAAGTATTTGTGAAAATGCAACGTTTTTTTGCACGTTTTTTCATAAAAATAACCAATAGAGAGCAGCTTATTAGTGTAATTCGCATAAAAATCGGGGTCGTTTTTAGGTAGTTATTTCACCTATTTCCTCTTGTGTAATTTCACGACAAAATCCCTCTTTTAGGTCTATATCTAGTGGTAGACCCCCGATTTTTGTCCTTTTTAGCTCTAAAACCTTGTTGCCAACAGCGCCAAACATACGCTTAATTTGGTGATATTTACCCTCAGAAATTATCACTTCAAAAATATTTTTTTCGAGACGATTTATAGTTGCCGGCAGGCACTCATATCCGTCTTTTAACGTTATGCCCTTCTCAAGCAATTCTATGTCCTCATCGCTGAGTGGGTCGGCGAGCGTTGCAATGTACGTCTTGCTCACATGGCTCTTAGGTGAGAGAATGCGATGGGCGAAGTCGCCATCGTCTGTGATGAGGACGAAGCCCGTCGTATCAGCGTCAAGACGACCGGCTGGGAAGAGACCGTCACGTTTTAGTTCCTCTGGAACTAAATCTAGTACGGTCTTGTGCGTCCTGTCGTCGGTGGCGCTGACAACGCCCTTTGGCTTGTTGAGCATAATATATATATGTTCTTTATATATAAATGGTTTACCTAAAATAGAAATCTCCGACTTGCAGTCTACCTGCAAGTCAGAGTCTTTTACGGTTTTACCACCCACAAGGATAGCACCTTGCTTTATTAACTTTTTGACATTGCTTCTTGAGTACTTACCCTGCGATGCAATAAGTCTGTCTAGTCTCATAATTCAATGTTGTAGTTTGATTTCTCGTGAAGTGGTGGGTCATCATTAATTGATGAGTTAAAGTCATCTTCAAGAGGGATAT
>JAUNQL010000087.1 GCA_030536195.1 Clostridia bacterium
GGATTTGTAGCCGAGATTAACCAGCGTAAGCTCTATTCAACAGGTGTTGATATTCTCCCAACAGACAAGATTATCACACTCTCAACTTGCAGCTATGAATTTGATAATGCAAGACTTGTTGTAATAGGTCGTATGCTTCGTGATGGCGAGAGCGAAGAAGTTGATTCTTCTAAGGTAGATTACAACTCTAACCCTCGTTATCCACAGTCATGGTATGACGCTAATAAGAAGACAAATCCATATGCTTCTTATTCACATTGGACACCAAAAGGATGATGTTAGATGAAGTTGAGTCTTTTTTCGCTAGGCGCCGAAGAGACGATAGCAATAAAAGAATCACAGGTTGCTATCGAGAATGCTTTTAAACAGATTCTTGATGAGCAATACAAATTTACAAATTTCACAAACGAGAAACTTTTCCTGACAGAACTCTCAACAGCTGTTGCAAGGGATAGTATGATAGTTGCTGCGGCTGAGCCACAGTATTTCAAGGCTTTCAAAGCCTTTATCTGCAATGCGTTTCAGCTCAAATGTAAACCATCCAAGACTATTACGAACCTCATTCAGTTCGTACATCCAGAGTTTACAGACGATATAATCGAGGAGCATTCAAACATCCCTAATGGATCTACTCCTCTCGTCACCCAGGATGGCCTCTATTCAGGCTTTGGTATCAAGGCCAAGAATCAGCTGCTTATAGTTGTTCCACTCGATGACAAGCGCATAGACTACATTATCAATAACAGCCTCATGCAGTTTGTTCGTGAGAACATGGATATGTCTATTTTGACATCCGATCCACTTTCAGGTATGGAAGACATTGAGAGCCCACTTGCAGTAAGGGAGTCAGTTCGCAGAAGCGGCGAACTTTATGACAGACAGCTTATTGCATCCACTGTTCAGAAACTTAGAGAAAAGGGCCTCACAGTTGCGATTGCCAACACCAAGACAGTTGATTTCATTGGCAATATCTCAACAACTGCAGTCGACCTAAGCGAAGTGTTCTTCGTTTCAGGATACAGCACTGAAAAGGGCGAGATGTCTGCACGTGAGTTCGCAGTAAATCTCGCAAAGGGCGCACTCCTTAACTCTAAAAACAGCATAGGCGCGACGGTTACCAAGGTTTTCTCACTCACTGATGAAAACGGCAAACAGCAGTTCTTTATGTACGCATGTATCGCGGACAGCGAGAACGCAAACGTTGCCAAACTCACAGCGGAGGAGGATGAGACCCCACCACAACTTATCTATCGTGCAGTTGAGGAACTCTTTAGAATGCTCAACGTCTGGGCTGACACTGGCTATGCAATCCCACAAAGCGGCGAGACAGTTATTGTCAGACCAGCAAACATGACCAAGCAAAATGCAAAGGTTTTGAACAAGATGAAGATTGCGGTTGCTGGAATTGTTGCAGCCGGTTCAGTTGGATCTGTACTTATCTCGCTTCTCGTTAATAACGTATATGGTGTCTTATAATATATGTAATAAAATAATGCTCTTGAGGGTGACCTCAAGAGCATTTTATTTTGCGTACTTATTGGAAGAGCTCGGTGTAGATGGATATCAGTTGCTCCATATTGAGTTCCTCTATGCGGGCGGTGCGTGGGATAGCAAGGCTGTCCAGAGCCGCACCGAGCGTGTCCTTGGTGACGGAGCCGAAGCAGAGGGAGTTCATGATGGTCTTGCGGCGTTTGGTAAACGCCGTCTTGATCATGTTAAAGAACTTGGCTTCGTCGACGTCATAAGGGCGATCACTGCGTAGCGTGAGCGCGATGACTTCGCTGTCAACTTTTGGTGACGGCATGAAGCATTCTTTGCCAACAAAGAAGAGCTCATCTGCCGTCGCGTAGTAGTTTACAGCGACCGTTACGGCACCAGCATCCCTTGTGCCGACATCGGCACAGAGGCGGTCCGCTGCCTCCTTTTGTACCATAACTACGATGGACTCAATAGGTAAATCCTCCTCGAGCAGTTTCATTATAACTGGGGAGGTAATGTAGTATGGCAGGTTGGCACAGATAACCACTGGCATGCCAGAAAACTTCTCTTCTATTAGGGCTTTTAGGTCTATTTTCATAACGTCGCCACTGACAATTTTGACGTTGTCAAAATCAGCCAATGTGTCGGCAAGTATTGGTGGCAAACGGTCGTCGAGCTCGATTGCAACAACGCGCTTGGCACGTTTTGCGAGCTCGGCGGTCAAAACGCCGATGCCTGGTCCAACCTCGACTACACCGTAGTCGCCGCTTGGAACTGCAGCATCGGCCATCCTTGGGCAAACGCTATCGTCAACGATAAAGTTTTGCCCAAGAGCCTTAGAGAAAGAAAATCCATTCTTTGACAGAATGGATTTTATAGTATTTATGTCAGATAAATTGTACATAAAACACCCTTTAAAATACCTCTTCCCAAGGAACAACTATGTTCTTAACTGTGTCAGCTGTTGTAGAAGGAGAGAGGAAACTGATGTAATCAAGTGATGTGAATGAGATGTTAGGATTTCCCAAGAGGAAGAGGTTTTTGCCGCTTACTACTTGCATCCTATCTGTTGCAAATTCAAAGAAGAATAAGCGATCTGACTCAGTGCCGATTGAACCGGCAAGAGCAATTTTAGAAGCGCCCTCTGAAATTGCGAAATCTTCGATTCCATCAAGAGCCAAGGTTGTATCAATAACCTGCTCTGCTCCGCCTAAAACATCATAGAGAACTTTGCTGTCTGGATTGAGGATGTAATTGCCCTTTACGAGATATGTAGCAGGGTCACGATTGAACTCGTAAACGATGTCTGTCATGATGCCTGTAACCTTGGAAAGGCAGAATACTGTGTCACCTTTGACTGTTACACCTTCAACGCCTTTGAGTGCCTCGGCGTACTCGAGAAGGAGGAGGTCGCCGTCCTTACAAAAGGCGTAAGGAAGGGCAATGTTGCCTGATACGATAACTTCCTTACTGCTGGTTGTTGTCTTGATATAGAGGCTGTAGCCTGTGCCTTCACCTTCATTTTTGATGAAGTAGTAGAAGCCATCAGCACGGTCCTTTATGAGGTCAACTGCAACAAATGAAGTGTTTGGATCAAGTACAAAAATCTCTTCAAGTTTGGAGTCGTTTGCAAGGAATGCATAAGCTGCATCGTATGTCTTGCTGTTGCTGTAAAAGTCGCCAACTGTAAAGTCAACAAATGCGACGTAGTCGTAGTTTTCAGTGACTTTATTAGGAATAACTTTTACGAACGCATAAGGGAATTCGCGGCTCTTCTTGTTCTGAATAACGCCAAAGCCGATTGTCTCCTCATTGTACTCTGTGAAGTAAATTGTTACTTCTTCCTTTTTGTCGTTTGCTGGGACTTGAAGCTTAACAGTATCAGTGACTTTGACCTTCTTGAAACTGCCGTTGTCGCTGATACGGTGATAGGTTATCTTGTCACCATCAACGCAGTAGTAGAGGCCAGAAATACCTGTCTCCATGTATGGAGAGGCATCCTCTTTGTCCACTACTGATTTCGCAAGGAACTGGGCGGTGAGTTCATCATTGTTTCTTCCTGCGAGGTCCTTTTCATACTTGTGGACCTGAGGAAGCTTGTAACCAGTGGCAAAAAATGCAATGAAAAGTGTTGCAAGAACTATGCCAATAGTTATCGCCCAGTCAAGAGAAATTTTCTCTTTTAAGTCAAATTTCTTATCCAATGGATAACCCCCAGTAAGAACTACTTAATCTCTGTTTTTTCTGCATTTGAAAGTCTTGCAAGAGCGATGTATGTCTTGCCGACGTTGAGCTTAACTTCCTTTTTACCTGTCTTATCAAAGAGCTTGATCATGTCTTCGCCATCGCCCTTTGTCCAAGTGATTTCCTGGTATGTGCCGTTTGATGCGAGGATACCTGTACCATCTGAGAGGTCCATATCACAGCGGTATCCATCAGGATATGTGATGCCCTTTAAGTAGAGAACGATAACGTTTGAAACACCGTAGAGTGTACCGTCGTTATCCTTCATTGCGGAGCCTGAATAAGCACCGTAGTAAGCGCCATCCTTCCATGTGAACTCGGCGTTGTTGTTACCGATGCGGAATGCGATGCTGTTGCAGTCGCCACCGTCAAGCTTGGTTGCCTTGTCATAGAATGAGAATGGATGGAGGTAAGTTGATTCTGTCTCTGTGCGAATCTCGCGATTCTCGATTGCAGCCTCGATAAGCTCAGAGTTGGTGTATGAGCAATACTCCTGAGGTGCTGCTACACCGTTAGGTGCGATGCTGCCCCATTTGCATACGCCGTCAATGTGGTCGTAACCTGTGCTGTTTAAGTACTCAGCAGCACCAATTGGTGTGCCTGATGACCAACCGCAGTGAACGAGGATTGCGTCAAAGCCCATTGCGAGTTCTACGAAGTCGCGGCGAACTGAACGGAAAGGACCAGCCTTTTCAACTTTTGATGAGTCAGCGAAGAGCCAGAGATACTTGGTAGCAGTGCCCTCTACTTCACCTTCGATAACGATATCTGCAGAGCAGAGGCCCCACTGTGGGCGGCAACGTGGCTCTGAGTTTTGGATTGTGATAGCAATAGGTCTCTTGCCTATGTAATCTTTGTTGAAATCTGTTTCACCTGTGAGAGGATTGTAGTTGCTTGGCTTGGCAACTGTTGTTGTCTCAGTTGGCTTTTCCTCCTCAGGTTTGGATTTCTTGCAGCCTGCAAGACAGAAAACCATCATAAGGCAAAGCATAAGAGCTATGATGCGTGTAACGTTTTTCATATGAAAAACCCCCTTTACATATACACAACAATTATACTATATATTCTAATATTTTCAAGTTTAAATACTATATATATGTTTACTCTATATTAGATTCTATTTAATAGGTTATATAATTGACTATTATATATATAAGTGTTAGAATTTCAGTGTATACGCGCTTGTAGCTCAGCTGGATAGAGCGTCCGCCTCCTAAGCGGAAGGTCGTGGGTTCGAATCCCGTCAAGCGTGCCATTTTTTTCGAAGGAGGTCAGCTTAAATGAGTGATGCACCATACGGTCTCATCAATGTCATCTACGACAGTTCAGATGGCTCTATTAAAGTTGTGCCTCCTAGAAAGTCCATGGATAAGAAGGCAGTTATAGAACTCTTCATCGTTGCTAGCATCATCGGTTTTGCGGTAATGGGTTTCAACTACTGCTCTGACCTCTATGTTGAAATCATAGCGAGGTCACCTCTTATCGAGTACTACGATACGTCTGAGGCGATGTACAACATTATCCAGGCTCTC